>JBIKKL010000227.1:0-7334 GCA_044360365.1 Burkholderiales bacterium
CCACCAGAAACTGCGACTGCGGGAGGAGCAGCGGTACCGGACGATCGGGACCCGTCGATGTCATCCACGCTTTGGGCAGCTTGCCGGTTTCGACCAGTTGCGCCAGCGTGGTCCCCGGTGGGTGATGATCCTGCTGCGTGATGCTCCATTCGTAGTAGCTTGCGGGGACCGTGGCGTTGCGCACGAGGTAGTCGCTGACGGTCTTCTTCGTATAGCCGCCGCGCGCCAGCACGCCTGCGATGACCGGCGAGAGCATCAGCACGTGCGTCTCTTCGTAGCCCATGGAGCTCTGGTAGGGCTCGGTCATGCGCTTCACCCAGTCGACCATGTAGTCGAGATGCCGCTCGGGCGTCTCGCCGGCCGTCGTGAACGGATCGCTCATCGAGCGTACGGAGGTGATGGTGACGACGCTGTCCTGGGGCTCGAAGCCGCGCATGGCATGCAGGGGCATCCAGCCCATGTCGCTGCATGCGGCCTCGTTCTCCGCGACGACGGCGCGAAACATCTGGCCGAAGGTTGCCATGTCCGTCGAGCCGGGCAGGAAGCGCGGCACGTTGCGGGCGAAGAGCCGGTAGTAGCGCCCGATGCTCGTGTTCGCCTGATTGCCCGGGCGCAGCAGGCCCTGGCCGCAATCGAGGCCGAGCTGCTCGCGGATGGGGCCGTTGACGATGATCATCGCCTCCCAGCCCGGAGTGCTGCCGCCGTGGCGCATGCCGTAGTCGGGATCCGCCATGATGTCCGTGATCGCGAGCAGAAGCGGCATGTACTCGGGCCGGCAGCCTGCCATGACACCGTTGACTGCCACGTCCCAGACGCTCGCGGCGGCGAGGCTCGGATGCATCGTGCCGATGACTTCGTCGGGGGAGCGGTCGGTATGGCGCAGGAAGGCCTCGATCCTGTCGAGCGTCGGCGGCACGATGGGAAGGCCGTCGCTCCACCCCTGCTTCGTGAAGTGTTCGTTGATCTCTTCGAAGGTGCCGGTGAGCACGATGTCGCGCGGGCCCGGTTCGCCGTCGAAGGGCGCCGGTTCGTCACCTTCGGCCTGCGACGTCAGCTGGGCAACGATGCGCTCGGCGAGCACCTCGTCGATGTTCTTTGCGATCGTGCTGCGCTCGTGAGTGGAAATGACACCAGGGTAGACGGCGACGGCGAGGTCCACCCCGGACTGGCGGCCGATGGACTTCACCGATTTGGCGAAACCTTCGCCGATGGCGACCGTGACGGTCGGCAGGCCCGCCATCTCGGCGGCGATGCTGGCACGCGAACTCGCGGCCGAACAGCTGCCTCACCCGGCGTTGCCGGAGATCACCAGGTCGACGTCGTGGAGCTTGAGAAGATCCGGCAGCTTGCGGATCACTTCCGATTCGCGCGGCCCGTAAACATCGCCGAAGGTTTCGAAGGGCACGAACTTCGCCTTCGGGTAGCGCTTGAGGATCGCCTGCTCGATCGTGCGAAACGTGAACTCGGTATCGAACTTGTGATTGGACAGTTCGGCGATCGTGATGCCGTCCAGCGATCGTGGGCGAGGCTTGCCGGCGCTGCTGCGCCGTGCTCGACGGCCGAGGGGGTAGACGACTCGGTAGGTGCTCATTCGAGACTCCGTTGTATACGGGGGCAGCGGCCAGACGGGCGCAGGGCAGCGCGTCGTGCTTAACTGTGATGGCTCGATCGTACGCGGGGACGGATCGAAGTCAAGCCGAAACGTGGTTGCGCTTCGGTGGTGAATGGTGAAAAGCGTCTGGTGAAGGGGGACGATCTGGGGCCGATCAGAGCGGAGTTCGAAAATTCGGTGCCAGGCACGTGCCTGGCACCGAATTTTGTTTTTCACCCTTCATGCGGTACGGCGCGAATCTTCCCCCGGGCATAAAATTCCCCCTTCACCAGCCTCTGCAACCGGAGACGCAACTCATGACTGACGAAGTCCTGTACGAAGTGCGCGGCCAGATTGCCGTGATCACGATCAATCGGCCCGAGAGCCGCAATGCCGTCAATCTTGCGGTTCGGGTCGGCCTGCGCGAGGCCTTCGAGCGCTTCGACGAGGATCCGGCCGTGCGCGTCGCCATCCTCACCGGGGCGGGGGACAAGGCGTTCTGTTCAGGGATGGATCTCAAGGAAGCGAATTCGGGCGGCGCACTGGAGAAGCCGCAACTGCCGAATCTCGGCGACAACATGAAGATTTCGAAGCCGATCATCGCGGCCGTGAACGGCTACGCCTTTGCCGGCGGCTGGCTGCTCGCGCAGATGTGCGACCTGTGCGTGGCCTCCGAGACTGCGACCTTCGCCATCACCGAGAGCAAAGTGGGGCGAGGTGTCTGGTTCGCGGCACCGCTCGTGCACATGCTCGGCAGCCGCATCGCGATGGAACTCATCCTGACGGGCAAACCCATCGATGCGAAACGCGCCTACGAGATCGGATTCGTCAACCGCGTGGTGCCTCAGGCCGAGGTGATGCAGGCGGCCGAGGCGCTGGCAGACGAAATCATCGAATGCGCGCCGATGTCCGTCGCCGGCGCCCGTGAACTCGTGGCGCATGCGATGAACATGGGTGTGACCGCCGCGACCGAAGTCGCCAAGCAGATATTCAAGCCCGTCTATGCAAGCGAGGATGCGCAGGAAGGCCCGCGCGCGTTCCGCGAGAAGCGCAAGCCGCGGTGGCAGGGGCGCTGAGGCCACGCACGCCGATCAGCGGGCGCGTTTCGACGCGGCCGCCTCCAGGATGCGGACGATATCCCCGTAGCCACGCCGGCGTGCGTGTTCCAGCGGCGTGACCCCCTCGGGGTCCGCGATCCGCAGACTGGCGCCGGCGGCGACGAGCAGGCGCACGATTTCGGTGTGCCGGGGGCCGCCGTCGCCGAGGATGACCGCCTCGATCAGTGCAGTCCACCCGAACCGATTCACGTGGTCGATGTCGATCGGCGTCTTCAGCAGTTCGCGCACCACCTCGACGTGTCCGTAGTGCGAGGCCGGGATCAGTGCCGTGCCGCCATACTGGTTGAGGATGCGCACATCGGCCCCGTGCGCCAGCGCGAGGCGCAGGATCTCCGCGTAGCCGCGAACCGCGGCCACCATGAAGCTTGTGCGGCCGACGGTGTCCTTCACGTTGACGTCGGCACCAGCCTGCATGAGCAGCCGCGCGGCCTCCACGTGGTTGCCGTATGCGGCGGCGTGCAGGGCGGTTTGCCCGGAGGCATCGCGCGCGTGCAGATTGGCCTTGGCCGCGATCAACTGCCGTACGCCAGGGACATCGCCGCGGGCCGCGGCGGCGATGAGCGCCTCCTCCGCGCTCGCCGAGGCGGCGGGCTCGGGGAGCGCCGTCGCGAGCAGGATTGCCGGCAGACCGAGCAGCATGCGTCTCCGATCGCTGCGGGTCATGCGCCGACCACGCCTTCGCGTACCAGTTGGTCGATAGCCGCCTCGGAATAGCCGAGGGTGTGTTGCAACACCTCCAGCGTGTGTTCGCCGAGCGCCGGCGCCGGACGCTCGACGGTGGGCGGCGTGGCGCTCAGGCGCGCCGGGTTGCGCAGCGCAGGGACCGAGCCTGCCCGCGGATGGGGAATGCGCATTGCCATGTCGCGGTGCTGCACCTGCGGATCCTCGAACACCTGCTTCAGGTCGTAGAGCGGGCCGCAGGGCACGCCGGCGGGTGTCAGCAGCGCGATCCACTGGTCGACCGTCTTCGACGCGAAAGCGGCCTGCAACTGCGGTACGAGCGTCTCGCGGTGCTGCACGCGCAGCGGGTTGGTGAGAAAGCGCGGATCTTCGGCGAGCCCGGGCAGTTCGAGCAGCGCGCAGAGCTTCGCGAACTGCCCGTTGTTGCCGACCGCGATCACCATCGGACCGTCCTCGGCCTGGAACATCTGGTAGGGCACGATGCTCGGGTGGCCCGTGCCCATGCGCTTCGGCACGATGCCGCCCACGAGATAGTTCATGTTGATGTGCGAAATGGCAGCAATCGTGGTGTCGAGCAGCGACATGTCGATGTACTGGCCTTCGCCGGTCTTGTCGCGGGCGGCAAGCGCCGTCATCACCGCGAAGCTTGCGTAGATGCCGGTCATCACGTCGCAGATGGCGAGGCCGACCTTGGCCGGTCCCCCGCCGGGGAGTTCGTCCGGTCCGCCGTTCAGGCTCATGAGGCCGCTCATCGCCTGGAAGATGTAATCGTAGCCGGGACGCTGCCTGTACGGACCGGTCTGGCCGAACCCGGTGATCGAGCAATAGACGATGCGCGGGTTGATGGCGCGTATGGAATCGTAGTCGAGGCCGTAGCGCGCGAGGTCGCCGACCTTGTAGTTCTCGATCAGGACGTCGGAGCGCGCGGCGAGTTGCCTGACGATCTCCTGCCCGCGCGGCGTCGCGATGTCGACTGCGATCGACCGCTTGCCGCGATTGAGGGTCATGAAGTACGCGGAGTCTTCCGTATCGTTGCCGTCGGCATCCTTCACGTAGGGCGGGAAGGTGCGTGTCTCGTCGCCGTGATGCGGGCGCTCGACCTTGATCACGTCGGCGCCGAAGTCGGCGAGGTTCTGGGCGAGAAAAGGGCCGGCGAGGACACGGCTCAAGTCGAGGACCCGCAGATGATCCAGTGCTTTCATTGTGGCGAGCTCGCTCAGCGGCCGGTGAACTTGGGTTTGCGCTTCTCCCTGAAGGCGTTCACGGCCTCCTGGTGATCGGCGCCGACGTTGGTGATCGCCTCGTAGGCAAGGGACGCATCCATGATCGAGTGGGCAAGCTGGCGCAGCGGAATGTTGGTGCACGCCTTGGTCCACTTGATGGCCTTCGTCGCGCCGTTCGCGAGCTTCCTTGCGATTGCGTCGACCTTCGCATCGAGCTGATCGCGCGGCACCACCATGCTGATGAGCCCGATGCGCTCGGCTTCCCGGGCGTCCAGGAGATCCCCCGTGAGCAGATAGAGTTTCGCCTTGGCGTAGCCGATGAGCTGCGGCCAGATGACGGCACCGCCATCGCCAGCGACGTAGCCCATCTTCACGTGGGGATCGCTGAACCGTGCATCCTCGACGGCGATGGTGATGTCGCACAAGAGCGCGAGGGTGGCGGCGAGTCCGATGCAATCGCCGTTGATGCGGGCGATGACAGGTTTTTCGAGATCGAGGAGACCAAAGATCATCTGCTTCATCTCGAGGTTCTTGTGATGGAAGAGCTCGGGATCGTCGATGCGCTTTTGCATCATCGGAATGTCGCCGCCAGCGGAGAACACGTTGCCTGCGCCGGTGAAGATGACGACATCGGTCTCTCGATCGACCTGCACCTGATACCAGAGCCGCGACAATTCTTCGTGCAGCTCGTAGTGGATCGGGTTCATCGGCGGCCGATCGAGCGTGATCGTGAGGATGCGGTCGCTGCGTTCGAAATTCATGTGTTTGTAGGACGAGTAATCCATGGTTCCGTTCTTTCGATGACGTATCGGCCGGAGATGCCTTTGGGAGGCTCGATCTGCCGGCACTTCTTCAAACGATTCGTATGATGCCCGTGCCGGCAGACTCGCGCTCGATCTTCGTGCCGAAGGGATCCGAACAGCGCTGCAGTCGGTTGAGTATCTCGTCTGCCGTGTTCCCCTCGGCGAGCACCGGCCGACCACGCTGTCCCATGGGCAAGCCCATGCCGAGGTCGATGGGGTGAAGTCGGATCTCCTTCAGTTGTCGCTGCGACCAGACCACCTCGGCGACGAAGCTTTGCCAGTTCTCCCTGTGGACGTCCTGGCCGATGGTCTCGTCGCGGCTACGGGTGAAATAGAAGTCCGCCGGCGTGTGGTTCCATCCCAGCCCGAAGCGATCATAGCTCGATGCGGGCTGCAGCTCCGGCGTGTCGTTCTGCAGGATGAAGTCGCCGATGCTGTAGAAGATCGGCTTGCCGCGATAGATCTCGATCCCTTGATCGCGGTGCGGACCGTGACCGATGAAAACGTCAGCCCCGGCGTCGATCGCTTCGTGAGCGCACCTGACGAGATGATCGACGGGATAGTCGGGCGACGGACCCTTGTAGCCGCAGTGGAAGCTGAACATCACCCAATCGGCCATGCGGCGGGCGTCCTTGATCCACTTGAGGTTGTCTTGCCAGTCCTGCTCGTCCACGACCGTGGTGCGGCTGATCTTGTCGGCTCGCTCGATGCGCATCGCGCCCGCCTGATGCCAGTGATCGTAGCTCCCGATGCCCGGGCCGAAGTGGAAGAAGTCGCCGGTGTCCGCGTCACGGTGCTGGGGGAAGCGCCCGCGCCGGTGTGCATCCCGGTCTTTTTTGAATCCGAGCTTCTCGTCCAGTGTGCGCAGGGCCTCGAAGGTTTCGGGATCGCAGCGATAGATCCACCGAGTCCGGACGTGATTCGCACCGGGGCGGCCTTTCATATCGGGCCGCTCTTCGATGGCGCGCGCAGCCGGTACGTTGACGTGATCCGTGCAGGAGAGGAGGGCGATGCGGCCTTTGCGCGTATCGAGGTACGCCGGCGCACGCGACAGTGTGAGGTTGCGGCCGGTGCCGGCGTTCGGGATGCCGGCTTCGTCGAGGTTCTGCTTGTTCACCAGCACCCCGACGTCGGAATAGTCGTAGGCGTGGTTGATGGCGCATGCAGCGATGTCGATGCCCATCCACTTGAGATCGCGAAGAAATCGCGGATCGCAGCGCAGGAACGTCCCGGCGCTTTCCTCGGCGGGGGAGCCTTCGAAGTCGTGAAACAGCATCTCGGCATTGGTGAAGCCTACGTCCGCGGCATCGATCAGGTCGCGCAGGCGCAGAAAGTTCGGTTCCCTGAACGGCATCAGCGCGCGGGTGATGAGGGATTCGCCCGTGAGGGCCATGGTCATGTCGCCGCTTTCGGATTCGTAACGCACGGTGGTCTCCTTCGGTCTGTCGTTCGGTGTTCGGGCGATCAGATGGCGCCCTGGCGACGCAGCGCTTCGATGTCGGTGCTCTCGTATCCGAGCGACTTCAGAATCGCGTCGGTGTCCTGGCCAAGCTGGGGCGGCGGCGTGCCGACGTCGGGCAGGCCGCTCGCGAGGCGAAATCCGAGTCGGGGGACGTCGATCGCCCGATCCGCGCCGGGCACTTCATCGAAGTGCTTGAAGAACTCGCGGGTCGCAAGCTGCGGATGGCGCACGATTTCGGGGACGGTGAAGATGCGCCCCGCAGGTACGCCGGCCTGATCGAACAGCACTTCCCATTCGGCGGCGGACTTGGCCTGCAGCGCCTCTTCGAGCACGGCCTTCATCCGGTCGCGGTTCTTGATGCGCGTCGTGCGCACTGCGAATCGCGGATCGGTCTTGAGGTCGGGGCGGCCGATCACTTCGCACGTACGCTCGAAATGCTTGTCCTCGTTGTTCACG
>JBIKKL010000229.1:0-7203 GCA_044360365.1 Burkholderiales bacterium
GCCGCCGGCCAGTAGCCGTGGCTTTGCACGTGAACGACCGCGCCCTTGGCGAAGTGCGGCGCCATTTCCGTGAACTTCGCTTCGAGCTGATGGATGTCGACTTCCACCAGTACGGCTTCCGCGTCCTTCAGCGCTTCCGCGGGCGTATCGCAGATTCGTGCGAGCTTCGCGAAACCGGTCTTCTTGCAGACGAGGTGTTCGGCGCCCTCTTCGATCGTGAAGCCGCCTGCTTTGCGAACGGCCGGGATCTGATCGCCCTGCTCGGGGAACACCGTGAAGCTCACTTCGTGACCGGCGAGCGTGAGATCCGAGGCACAGACTGCGCCGATGGCGCGTGCCGTGTTGCCGATGACTGCGACTTTGGACATGGAACGGCTCCTTCGTTGATGCCGGCGCGACGATCGCCGGGCGATGCATGCAGACTGCGGCTCGGTCCAACGACCGCAGGCCAAGGAGCGGATTGTGGCACAGGCGCAGGCTCGTGCACGCGAAGTGGATGCGTTCGATCGGGGTCGACGGCCCCGTTCGTCGCGGGCAGCGTACAGGCCAAGCGCCTACACTCGGCATGCGACGTCGTTCAACAAGTGCCGATGTATCGTTCCAGCACCCGTCGGGCCTCCGCGGGGTCGACGATCGGCCCTACGAATCTGGCTTGGGCATCGTACCGCGGGCAGTCGATGTGGTCCGGCCACACGACGACATAGTAGCCCGGTACGAGCGTCGTTCCGCCGCCCGCATCGTACGAACGCTCGTACGACTCGGGGTCGATCAGGCGTGCATCGTCGATGACGCGCACGATCTCGGCCGTGGGTAGCATGGCAACTCCTCCGCGAGCAAGAGACATGTCCGATGGGGCTGCGTCATCGCGACGCATCCGTATAAACCACAGATTGCACACTGGCAGCAGGTCGCGTCTATCTTGGAACGAGCCGATTCGCAGGGACATTGCGCCAGATCAACGGACGCGTTCGGGGCGTGCGCAGGCCGCGATCCGTCACATCGCTGCAATCTGGCGCGCAGACACTCGGGCGATTTTCGCGATCGAGGGTGTGTCACATGGCGGTGGAAGTGGCGACCTCGTGGTCCGACTTGCAGGACAGGATCTTCGCCGATTCGTGGGATGCCACCATCGGCCGCCATCGTTCCCGTCATGCGTTTCGCGGTCTGAGCGATCATGCGCATCGTCTCGAAACCGGCCTCATGCGCCTCGGCGGACCCTACGTCAGCCTGGAATCCCACCTGCTGCGCAACTTCAAGAAGTACGCCCATCGCTCGGTGGTCGAGCGCGATTCGCTTTGGCACTGGTTGTCCGTCGCCCAGCATCACGGCCTGCCGACGCGGCTGCTGGATTGGACATACTCGCCCCTGGTGGCACTGCATTTCGCGACCAGCGCGATGGACAAGTACGACCGGGATGGCGCGATCTGGAAAGTCGATTACGCGAAGGTCCACGAGCTGTTGCCGCGAAAGGTGCGCACCCTGCTCGATCTGGAGGGGGCACACATCTTTACCGTCGAGATGCTGTCGGAAACCGTCACGACCCTGCGCGACCTCGACGGGCTGTCGAGTCCGGCCGGAGACTTTGCACTTTTCTTCGAGCCGCCCTCGTTCGACGAGCGCATCGTGAACCAGTTCGCCTACTTCTCGGCCCTGTCGCGTCCTGACCTCGCGATGGAAGACTGGCTCGCCGCACATCCCGGCATGTGGACCAAGATCATCATCCCCCGCGAAATGAAATGGGAAGTCCGCGACAAGCTCGATCAATCGAACATCAACGAGCGGGTGCTGTTCCCTGGGTTGGACGGGCTTTCGCAGTGGCTCAAGCGCCACTACACGCCACGGGATCCGGAACGAGCAATGCGGGCTGCCCATCCGGAGGTCGGCCTCGCGATGGTCGTCGAGCGCTGACGACCAGGCTTCCCGCGTGGGAGCGACGGTTCGGGCGCACCACCCGAACCGTCCGCTGCCGAATCACTACTTAAGATTCATGCAGTTCGCGTAATACGTGACGGTGGCCGGCCAATCGGAGAAGATCCCGAGAACTTTCACGTCTTTCGCGAGCACGTCGAGCGCCTTGTACATGTCGCCGTCGGTCTTGATCGCCTCGCCGTTCGGGTCGAAGTCGTAGTAGTACCCGGCCCTTGATGTGCCTGCGCGCAGATCGGAGCGCTCGAGGGTCCAGGTGATGATGTCGAAGTCCTTCTTGAGCTGATGGGCGAGCGCCGAAGGAACGACCTTGCCGCTCCTGACTGCAAGCAGCGCCGGCATCGGCGGTGCAATGATCTGCACGCCGCGCTTCTTCAGCATTTTGAAGTACGCCGACCGATCCATCTTGTCGTACGGTGCCTGAATGACGATGTCGTTCGTGGCGGCGTTGTAGTCGAGCAGGTAAACCGCCTGCTTGCCGTACGGCGTGCGATCGATCCAGGTGAACACATCCTCCACGTTGAACGATTGCGGCCACGTATCGCGCGGACGTACGCCGGCTTCTTGCATCTCCTCGGCCATCTTTCGTGCATACTGGCTCTGGCCGCCGAAGACAGCCTGGATGCGGCTCGGATCGCCGCTCTTCAGCTCGGGCGTATGCTTCACGTCGTGGCGCTGGTTGAGTTCGATGCTTTCGCGCAGCGTGAGGAGCGTACCCCGGCCCGTGTAGAGATCGGTGCGCCAGCTGGCCGTGCCACCCACGAACTGCTCGGGCGTCTGTGCCGCAGGGTTGAATGCATCCATCTTGCCGCGCAGCGATTTGAACTCCGCCAGGGTGATATCCGAGGCTCGGCACTCCGCGCTCGCTGCAGTGATGACCTTGCCGTCGCCGTCGAGCACGGCCGGGAAGAACGGCTTGGTGCACTTCTGCGCCAGCGGCGTCAGCAGGATGTTCGTCGTGGTGTGCAGATCGTTCTCGGCATGCCGGCAGACCAACGCACCGTCGCTGGTGAACGTGACATCGCACTCGACGATGCCGGCGCCCTGGCGTATGGCTGCGACGTAGGACTCCTTCGTGTGCTCGGGAAACTGCAGCGCTGCGCCGCGGTGACCGATGGAGAAGTCCGTCTTCCTGAACGGGCCGTTCATGCACTGGGTAAGCTTGTGCTTCAGAGGGCCCGCTTCCATGCCGTCGACCAAATAGAACGGGCGCGGCCCCAGTTGAACGGATTCCTTCGTCGCACCGTACCGACGGTCGTCGTCCCGGTCGGCGGTGGCGTGGAACGAAAGCGTAGCGAGCGTGCCGAAAGCTGCGGTCATCGCCGCAGCCCATATCGTTTTGCGCATGGTTCCCTCCGCGAGTGGGCAGTGCAGACAAGCCTCTGCACGCAGACGGACGATATGGGCGCTCGGTGTCGTCCCCGTGACGCCTTGGTGAAGCTTGCGTGACCAGTGGTGGTCCGGCAGATCGTGGCAACACCCTGTTGGCCCGCTTCGCCGTCCCCGGTCATCACGCGACCTGCGCACGCCCTGTGGTCGAGCATACGATGGGCTCGGTGGCGAGGCTCCGGTTTCGAGGTTACATATGCAAACAGCGACATATGGGGTTTGTTCTGGATCTCTTTCCATACGAGAATGGGTCGACCATGCGAGAGCGCAAACCATATTCCTTCCTCTGCCGATGAGCAGGCTGACCATTCGCGCGATGTGGCGCTTTGAAACCGAAGGCGGCGGTGCGGTCGACGCGCGACTTTTCCGGCTGCTGCGTGCGATCCGGGATTCCGGGTCATTGACGCTTGCCGTTCAGGATGCACAAATGTCCTATCGTCATGGCTGGGACATGCTCAAGCATGCGTCCACTGCCTTCGGCAGTCCGCTCGTGCGCATGGAGCGCGGCAAGGGCGCACAGCTTACGTTGCTCGGTGAAAAGCTGCTGTGGGCGGAGCAGCGCAGCGATGCGAGCCTGTTTCCGCAGCTCGACAACGTGGCCTCGGAACTCAATCTGGAGATACGGCGCGCCCGCGAGGAGGTTGAGCCGGTCCTGCGGCTGCACGCCAGTCACGGCTACGCGGTCGAGAAGCTGCCGCAGCTCATGGCGCAGCATGGCCATGCGACGATGGACCTCCAATACATGGGCAGCGTCGAAGCGCTTGCATCGCTTTGCCGCGGGCAATGCGATCTCGCCGGGTTTCACGTGCCGCTCGGAGAAATCGGGCGCGGTCTATGGGGGCACTATGCGCGCTGGATCAAGCCGCGCCAGCAGAAGATCATCCGTCTGGTCATTCGCACCCAGGGCCTGATCGTCGCGCCGGGGAATCCCAAATCGATCCGTGCGATCGCCGATCTCGTTCGCCCCGGCGTGCGCTTCGTCAACCGCCAGCGTGGATCCGGCACGCGCATCCTGCTCGACGGGCTGCTGCGCGAGGCGGGTATCGATCCCGCGAGCGTCGAGGGCTACGGCACCGGCGAGTTCACGCATGCGGCCGTCGCTGCCTTCGTCTCCAGCGGCATGGTGGACGTCGCGTTCGGCGTCGAACCTGCGGCGAGGCAGTTCAAACTGGACTTCATCCCGGTTGCGCGCGAACGATACATGCTCGCGTGCCGGAACGAATCGCTCGAACAGGCGCCCGTGCAGGAGTTGATCGAGCTTCTGCGCTCGAACACATTGCACGAGGTGCTCGGTCCGGTGCCGGGGTACGAGCTGGACGATCCCGGTGTGGTCGTGGAAGTCAAAGACATCGTGCCCTGACGTATCGACCAGGCAGCCCTGGGCGAACCTGCGAGCCGCAAAGGCCGCACTGCGTTGAGGGCCGGAGGATCACCGCGCGCGAGCGGTGATCCCAAGTGTCTCGCGCAGGGTGGATGACAAATCGTTGAATCGTGACATAGTCGCTACGCCTCGCATCCCGTTTGTCATGGAGAATGGTTCAGGATCACCGTCGATCCGGCATACGACGAAAGAGAATGACGACCATGATGACGAAACTGCTCGGCCCCGTTTCCCTGCTGGGTGCACTGCTGGCAGCGGCGACGCCCGCGGTGGCAGACCTGAACGCCACCGTTTACGCCGATTGGCAACGCGGCGGTGTTGTGCGCGGTGAATCGGGGGACATCACGTTCGATGGCTTGACCGAACTCGGGTCCTTCGTCGATTCGAACCTCGATCATTGGGATGGTACGCCAGGCTACCGTTGGATTCCGCTTGGCCGGGACGACTACTACAGCGTCCGGTGGACGGGTTACCTCGATGTCTCGGCTGCCGGCGAGTACGGCTTTCGGTCGACGTCCGACGACGGCATTCAGGTCTTTCTCGGCGGGGCGTTGGTCATCAGCTCGCCTGTCGTACAGCACTTCGGAACGGCCCTGGGCACGGCGGTGCTCGCAGCGGGAGCGACGCCGATCGAGGTTCGCTTCTACGAAAACGAGGGCAACGACGGCATTCGCCTGGAATGGATGCAACCGGGTGAGACCGAGTGGTCGGTGATCCCGGCAGCGGCCCTGGCGCCGGTGCCTGAGCCGGCCACGTCGACGCTTGCCCTCGCAGGCCTCATCGTCGTGTTGTCTGCAGTGCGCCGGCGCAGGGCACGCGTCGAATAGGCGAGTACTGCACGATGCGGGCTTTGCTCCGCAGGTCGCGCGAGCGCTGATTGCTGCCGGAACGAAACTCCGCGGTTGACGCATACGGCTACGCCCCGGATGATCGCCGCAGATGCCGCCGGCAAGCGATCGAGCTCGCGGCCGCACCGGAGGAGGTCCGTCATGGAGAGCAAGGGCACCGTGCAGTGTGTGCAGGTCGAATAATTCAAGCGCTATTCACCCGAAGCGCGGGTCAACCAGCTCCTTATTGAATCGAACGATTTCGTCACCCGCATCAATTGCTACGAGCCGGGGCAGGTGACGCCGTTTCACGTCCATCCGAACGACGACGAGGTGATTTTCTGCCTTGAAGGACGCGTCGCGATCACGTTCGGCGACCGCGACGACGTGCCCATCGTGCGGGGCAGTCTCATCAGTCTGCCGGCCGGATTGCCGCATGGCATTGCGGCCGCCGCCGATAGCCGCATGGTCGTGATGTACACGACCCACGAGAACTACCCGAGCGAGCGTCCGGATCCTGCGCGTTCAGACGCTGCGATCCCGATTCCGGGCGAGCGGCGCTGACGCTTTACGCGCTACCCGCGCTCATTGCTGTCTCGCGATTGGGTCGGCGCCACTTGATGAACTGCTGCACCGCTACGACGCCAAGAAGCGTCAACCCGACTGCGTCGGCCCATGCGTTCGGGAAGATGAAGAGCAACGCTGCCACGATCAGGCACGCACGCTGTAGTGGGTTGATGTGCCCGAAGAGATAGCCGACCGCACCGGCTGCAAACGGGAAGGCCGTCAGGAACAGGATGATCCAGCAGTAGAGCACCTCGCTATTGCAGCCGTTCGGCATGAGGATCGGCGAATACACGAACATGAACGGCATGATGTAGAGGCAGGCCGAAAAACGCATTGCGTGCAGGCCTGTCGTGTACGGATGAGCGTTGGCGATGCTGGCGCCGGCGAAGGCGGCCATGCACACCGGCGGCGTGACGTTCGAAGACTGGCTGTACCAGAACACGCAGAAGTGTGCGGCGAGCAGCGGAATGTCGATTTCGTGCGTGCCCGGTACGGCGAGGAGCGCGAGGATGAGGTAGTCAGCCGTGACCGTGATGCCCATGCCGAGCACGAAGGTGGCAACCATCACGAGCAGCAGCGCCGCCCACTGGTATCTGCCCGTATAGGCCAGCACGAGCGCCGTGAACTTGAAGGCGAGCCCCGACAGCAGCGCGATGCCGATGATGATGCCAACACGGCCGGCGGTCGACACGACGATGAGCGATTTGTCGCCGCCGTCGGCCAGTGCATCGTAGAGTGTCACGAAGAAGCGCTTGAACTCGAGTCGGCTGAAGAACTTCACGGCCATGATCGCGAGAAAGCTCGCGATTGCGTAGAAAGCCGCAAGCGATGCCGAGTTGCCGATGAACAGTACGTAAAAGAGCACGATGATCGGTACGGCGTAGTACCAGCCGCATTTGAGAACGGCCCAAGCGCTCATGCGGTCTTCCTTCGGGATGCCGCCGATCCGTCTTTCGACCCCTTGCATCTGCTCACGCGGTGACGTACGGATTGCGCCAGGGTGTACGGTACGTATCGGATCCCGTATAAAGTGGGTCGCTCTGCCGAGACATTCGGAGGAACGCAAGTGAAGGGCTACGGTTTTGTCGCGCTCGGCGCTGTTGCGGAACTGCG
>JBIKKL010000230.1:0-7194 GCA_044360365.1 Burkholderiales bacterium
GGCGATGACATCGATGACGCCGGCGGTAATCGCTGCATCGAGATTCGCCCGACTGCGGCCGACGCCGACCACCTGGCTCACCGCACCGGCCGCCTTCAATCCGAGCGCGAACGAACCGCCGATGAGACCCACGCCATAGACCGCAAGTTTGCCCACCAGGGGCTTTGCGCCGGGACTACTCATCGAGCGCCGCCTTCAGCGCCTCCAGCAGGCGACGATTCTCGGCCTCTGCGCCGATGGTCACTCGCAGATGCTGGGGCATGCCATAGCCTGCCACCGGACGCACGATGACGCCTCGCTTGAGCAAGCGCCGGAAGACTTCGGCACCATCGCCGACACGCACCGAAACGAAGTTGCCCTGAGACGGGATGTATTGCAGTTCGAGGCGTTTGAAGCCTTCCGTCAGCAGCCCCATCCCCGCGAAATTGACTTCGCGGCTGCGCCGAATGAAGTCATCGTCGGACAGCGCCGGGATCGCCGCTGCCAAGGCGATGCTGTTGGCGTTGAACGGCTGACGCACGCGGTTCATCAGATCGGCCACCCGCTCGTGAGCGAGCGCATAGCCCAACCGAAGTCCGGCGAGACCGTAGATCTTCGAGAACGTCCGGGTGATGACCAGATTCGGGAATTCGCGCAGCCAGGCGACCGTATCGGCCTGCAAGTGCGCCGGCAGGTATTCCTGATAAGCCTCATCCAGGACGACGAGCACTGTTGCCGGCACCTGTTTCAGGAAGGCGTGCATCGCCCCAGGCTCGATGAAAGTCCCCGTGGGGTTGTTGGGGTTCGCAATGAAGACCACGCGTGTGTCGTGATCGACCGCCTTCAGCATCGCGCTCAGATCGTGACCGAACTCCCGCGCCGGTACCTCGACGCCCGTTGCACCGGTCGCCTGCGTGGCCAGCGGATACACCGCGAAAGCATGCTGCGCATAGACGGCCTTCGTCCCAGGCGAGAGGAACGCACGGGCGGCCATCTCGAGGACGTCGTTCGATCCATTCCCCAACACGATGCGGTCGGCGGCGACACCCAGCTTCGACGCGAGGGCCTGCTTCAGCTCGTAGCCGCTGCCATCCGGATAGCGGGCCAATTCAGCGATGGCCTTGGGGATGGCCTCGGCCGCCTTGGGACTGATCCCCAGAGGATTCTCGTTCGAGGCCAGCTTGACGATATCGGCCTCGTTCAAACCGAGTTCCCGGGCCACCTCGGAAATGGGCTTGCCGGGCTGATACGGCGCGATGGAGCGGATATAGCCAGGTGCGAAATCGCAAAGATCCATGAGATTCACCGAAATCGAAGGCGGGCCGATTGCCCGCGGCATGAAAATCGAAACTTGGGTGCTATCGACTGCCGTGGTTCGCGCTATTCGCTGCCGATCGGATAGGAGCCGAGCACCTTGACGAAGGTCGCCTTGTCGCGCATCGCATCGAGCGCCCTGACCACGTTTACATCGCTCTCGTGCCCTTCGATGTCGACGAAGAAGAGGTACTCCCACAGACCCGAGCGTGCCGGGCGGGACTCGAAGCGCGTCATGCTGACCTGATTCTGCGCGAGCGGCACCAGCAGTTCATGAACGGCACCGGGCCGATTGCGCGTCGCCATCACCAATGAGGTTCGATCGCGTCCCGACGGCCCGGCGGCCTTGGTGCCGATGACGACGAAGCGGGTCACGTTGCGCTGCTCGTCTTCGATGTTCGCCGCCACGATTTGAAGCTCGTAGCGCTGGGCGGCGATCCGCCCGGCAACCGCGGCCGCGGACTCGTCGAGGGAGGCCAACCGCGCGGCCTCGGCGTTGCTTACGACCGGGATCCGCTCGATCTTCTGGTAATGGGCGTTCAGCCATCCCCGGCACTGGGCGAGGCTCTGGGAATGCGAGTAGATCTTGGTGAACCCGTCGGTGCGCCCGGACTTGTGCATCAGGCACTGATGCACCGGCAGCATCACTTCGCCGCAGATCGTCAGCGGCTTGAGAAACAGCAGGTCGTTGGTTCGCCCGACCGCACCCTCGGTCGAGTTCTCGATGGGTACCACCCCGAAGGTGGATTCGCCCGACTCCACACTCTGAAAGGTCTCGTCGATCGAATTGCACGGCACGCCCACGATGGCGCCACCGAAGTGCTTGACGGCGGCCTCCTCGCTGAACGTTCCGGGCGGGCCGAGATATGCGACCGATACGGCAGCCTCCAGGCCGCGGCATGCCGACATGAGTTCGACGTAGAACCGGTTCAGCGCTTCGTGGGGCAACGGCCCCTGATTGAGGTCACGCACGCGGCGCAGGACCTGCGCTTCACGTTCGGGGCGATACACGGCCGCCCCCTGCTTCACGTGGCCGACCTCCTGGCAGAGCTTTGCGCGCTCGTTGAGCAGCGCGACGATGCGCTCGTCCACGCCGTCGATCTTGTCCCTGAGTTGCTTGAGCGGATCCGTGGTCATCATTGGCTGCACTGGCTGATCGGGCGCGCCGCGACGTCAGGATGACGCCGGCAGATAGCGTACCATGAGCACGCCCTCGATACCTTCGAGGCTACGAATGACGTTCTCCGGAACCGCGCTGTCGACATCCACCAGGGTATACGCCATTTCGCCGCGCGACTTGTTGAGCATGTTGTGGATGTTCAACCCGGCCTTGGCCATCGCGGTCGAGATCTGACCGAGCATGTTCGGCACGTTCGTGTTGGCGATCCCCACGCGATAGGGAGATTCGCGCCCCATCGCCACATCCGGAAAGTTCACCGCATTGACCACGTTGCCGTTGACGAGATAGTCGCGCACCTGGTCGGCGACCATCACGGCGCAGTTGTCCTCGGCCTCGCGGGTGGACGCGCCGAGGTGCGGCAGGGCCACCACATTCGCATGACCCTGCAATGCGGCGGACGGGAAATCGCAGATGTACCAGCGCAATCGCTTTGCTTCGAGCGCCGCCACGACGGCGCTCGTGTCGCAGATGCCGTCGCGAGCGAAGTTCAGCAGCACGCTCCCGTGCTTCATCAAAGCCAGCCGATCCGCGTTGATCAGGTTGCGCGTCGCGGGCAGCAGCGGCACGTGGACGGTGACGAACTCCGACCCCTTGAGCACTTCCTCCACGGAATGCGCCTTGCGTACCTGCGACGGCAGACTCCAGGCCGCATCGACCGTGATCTCCGGATCGAAGCCCATCACGTTCATGCCGAGGCGGATGGCGGCATCCGCGACGAGACTGCCGATCTTGCCCAGCCCGAGGATGCCCAGCGTGCGCCCCGTGAGTTCAAGCCCGGCGAAATGTTTCTTCCCGTCCTCGACCTGCTCGTCGATACGCTTGTCGTCGCCCTCGAGGCCATCGACGAAGCGTACCGCGGGCACCAGATTGCGCGCCGACAACAGCAGACCGGCGAGCACCAGCTCCTTCACGGCATTCGCATTGGCACCCGGCGCGTTGAATACCGGGACGCCCCGCTCGCTCATCTTCTTGACGGGAATGTTGTTCGTGCCGGCACCCGCGCGCCCGATCGCCTTCACGCTGGCCGGGATATCCATTGCGTGCATATCGTGCGATCGCACGAGGATGGCTGCCGGCTCGCTCACCTGCCCGCCGATCTCGAAGCCTGCGCTCGGAAAGCGTTTCAGACCGACTGCTGCGATGTTGTTCAGGGTAAGGATGCGCATTGTCTTCTCAGCCATGGCGCTTCTCGAAATCGCGCATGAAATCGACCAGCGTGCGTACGCCCTCGATGGGCATGGCGTTGTAGATCGATGCCCGCATGCCCCCCACGGACCGGTGCCCCTTCAGCTCCGACAACTGCTGGGCCCTGGCTTCCTTGAGGAACACTTCGTCGAGCTTCGCATCGCGCAGCGTGAAGGCGACATTCATCCGGGAGCGGTCCTCCTTGCGCACGGGACATCGGTAGAACTCGGTCTGATCGAGCAGATCGTAGAGCAGCGAGGACTTCGCCACGTTGCGCTTTTCGACCTCGGCAAGCCCGCCGTTCGACAGGAGCCACTTGAAGGTGAGACCCGCGAGGTAGATCGCGAAGGTGGCCGGGGTGTTCAACATCGACTCCGCCTCGGCCTGTGCCTTGTAATCGAAGACCCCCGGCGTGATGGGCGATGCGCGTCCGAGCAGATCATCGCGGACGATGACGAGCGTCAACCCTGCCGGCCCGATGTTCTTCTGCGCGCCTGCGTAGATGAGCCCGAACTTCGACACGTCGATCGGGCGCGACATGATGTTCGACGACATGTCGCACACCAGCGGCACCGAGCCGGTGTCCGGGATCCATTGGAACTCGACCCCGCCGATGGTTTCGTTGCTGGTGTAGTGCACGTAAGCCGCCGAAGGATCGAGCTTCCAGGTCGCCCGCTCCGGGATGCACGTGTAGCGATCGGCCTCGGAGCTCGCGGCCACCGACGGCTTGCAGTAGCGCTTCGCCTCCTGCACCGCCTTCTTCGACCACTGGCCGGTATCGACGTAATCCGCCGTCGTCGCCGTGCCGAGCAGATTCATGGGAACGAGCGCGAACTGGGCCTGGGCCCCGCCCTGCATGAAGAGCACCTTGTAGTTCGTCGGAATGCCGAGAAGCGTACGCAGATCGGCCTCTGCTTCGGCTGCAATACCGATGAACTCCTTGCCCCGATGACTCATCTCCATCACGGACATTCCCGATCCATGCCAGTCGAGGAGTTCATCCCTCGCTCGGGCAAGAACCTCCTCGGGCATCACCGCGGGACCGGCGCTGAAATTGAATATGCGTGCCATGACGTATCCGCCTACGAAAAATTAAGTTGATCCTATGCGCATCGACGCCACCCCCATCGGCGCGTGGAGTTCGGGAATCGCATTGGAACAAGGTCGAACGCTATAGACAACAGCTGCGGGCAGCAGATTTCAATTCGATGCAGGGAGGCATCGACCTCCTGCCACCGCGAATTGCCGAACTGCCGCCTGCGCACGTTCACTCGCCAGCCGGTGCGTCGCCATCCGGCGGCGTCGCCGAATCGTCTTCTGCACCTTCGACATCGCCCTCCGGCTCGTCGTCCTCGCTCTCCAGCAGCTTCTCCAGGCCGGCCAGCTTCTCGCCCTCGTCGAGCTGGATGAGGGTGACGCCCTGGGTATTTCGGCCCATCTCGCGAATCTCGCTGACTCGCGTCCGTATGAGAATACCGCCGTTGGTGATGAGGACGATGTCGTCGCGTTCGGCCACCAGTCGCGCCGCCACCAGGGTGCCGTTGCGCGAGCTCGTCTCGATCGCGATGACGCCCTGCGTGCCGCGCCCGTGCCGCGGGTAATCCCCGACCGGCGTACGCTTGCCGAACCCGTTCTCGGTCGCGGTCAGGACGGCAAGGGCCTCGTCTGCTGCTGCAATCAACGCGATCACGCGCTGCCCTTCGACCAGGCGCATCCCGCGCACACCGGCGGCATTGCGCCCCATCGGCCGCACTTCGTCTTCGGAGAACCTCACGGCCTTGCCGGAATCCGAGAACAGCATGATGTCGTGCGTACCGTCGGTGAGGGCAACGCCGATCAGGTAGTCGCCCGGACCGAGGTCCACGGCGATGATGCCCTTTTGCATCGGACGCGAAAATGCCGAGAGCGTGGTCTTCTTGACCGTGCCCTGGGCCGTCGCCATGAAGACGTAGTGATCGTCGTCGAACTGCTTCACCGACAGCACGGCCGTGATCTTCTCGCCCTCTTCGAGGGGCACCAGATTGTTGATGGGCTTGCCGCGGCTCGTGCGACTGCCCTGGGGCACCTGATAGACCTTGAGCCAGTACACCCGGCCACGATTCGAGAAGCACAGTATGGTGTCGTGCGTATTCGCAACGAACAGGGTGTCGATGAAATCGTCTTCCTTCGTCGGCGCCGCCTGCTTGCCGCGGCCGCCGCGCCGCTGTGCCCGGTAATCCGCCACCGGCTGGGATTTCATGTAGCCCGAGTGGGATAGCGTCACGACCAGCTCGGCCGGCGCGATGAGGTCTTCCAGGGTGAGGTCTTCGGCATTGAGGACGATCTCGCTGCGCCGCTCGTCGCCGAACTGGGTTCGCAGCGCTGTCAGCTCATCGCTGATGATCTGCGTGATCCGTTCGGGGTTCGCCAGGATGTCCAGCAGATCGGCGATGCGATCCATGACCTCCTTGTACTCTTCGACGATCTTGTCGCGTTCGAGCCCGGTCAGCCGCTGCAGCTGCATTTCGAGAATGCGCTGGGCCTGGGCTTCCGAGAGTCGGTAACCCTGCGGGCCCATGCCGTACATCGGATCGAGTCCGTCGGGTCTCGCTGCGGTGATGTTTACCCGCACCAGCATCTCGTTCACGAGCGCGGAAGGCCAGATGCGTGCCATGAGCGCCTGGCGCGCTTCGGCCGGAGAGGGCGATGCCTTGATGAGGGCAATGATCTCGTCGACGTTCGACAGCGCGACCGCCAGACCTTCCAGGATATGACCGCGTTCGCGCGCCTTGCGCAGTTCGAACACCGTGCGCCGCGTGACGACTTCGCGCCGATGCCGCAGGAACTCCTCGAGCATCTGTTTCAGATTCAACAGCCGCGGCTGGCCGTCGACGAGCGCCACCATGTTCACGCCGAAGCTGTCCTGCATCTGGGTGTCCTTGAACAGATTGTTCAGGATCACCTCGGCGATTTCGCCGCGCTTCAATTCGATCACGCCGCGCATGCCCGATTTGTCGGACTCGTCGCGGATCTCCGAGATTCCCTCCAGCCGCTTCTCGCGCACCATCTCGCCTATGCGCGACAGCAGCGAAGCCTTGTTCACCTGATAAGGCAGCTCGTCGATGATGATGGCCTGACGCGAGCCCTTGTCGAGATCCTCGAAATGGGTCCGCGCCCGCATGATGACGCGCCCACGGCCGGTGCGATATGCATCCAGGATGCCGCCCGCACCGTAAATGATGCCGCGGGTGGGGAAGTCCGGCCCCTTGATGATCTCGATGAGTTCTTCGACTTCCATCTCGGGCCGGGCGAGCAGCGCCAGACAGCCGTCGACCACTTCGGCGAGATTGTGCGGCGGGATGTTGGTGGCCATCCCCACGGCGATGCCCGAGGACCCATTGATCAGCAGATTCGGCAGTTTCGAAGGCAGTACGACCGGCTCGAGTTCCTTGCCGTCGTAGTTCGGCATGAAATCGACGGTTTCCTTGTCGATGTCTTCCAGCGTCTCGACGGCGATGCGCTCCAGGCGGCACTCGGTGTACCGATAGGCTGCTGCG
>JBIKKL010000232.1:0-7192 GCA_044360365.1 Burkholderiales bacterium
ACGTGCGATGCGAACGTGCGCGAGCGTGAATTTCGGGTGGCGGTAAACGGCCGCGAGGTGCCGGGTCTGCTATGGCAACCCGTGGAGCTGCATACGCCGAGCCCGCTCGTGCTGCTCGGTCACGGCGGCAGCGGACACAAGCGCAGCACCAAGATGCTCAGGATGGCCCGCATTTTCGCAGGGGAGTTCGGCTGGCAGGCCGCCGCCATCGACGGACCGGTGCACGGTGCGCGCGGCGGCGTGACCGACGCGGGAGATCCTGCCTACCGGCAGATGTGGCAGCGCCCCGGCATCGTCGAGGGCATGATCGAGGACTGGCGGGGGACGCTGGATGTGCTGATCGAAACGCTGTCCGTCGATTCGTCGCGGATCGGTTACTGGGGCGTATCGATGGGCACGATGTTCGGCATTCCGTTTCTCGCGAATGATGCCCGGATACATGCGGCGGTCCTCGGCAAGGCGGGCATGCGCGGCTCGAGCGTGACACGCAGCGGCATCGATGCGCATTTCGAGGTCCATGCACCGAAGGTAACGATTCCGCTGATGTTCACCATGCAGTGGGACGACGAGCGCTTCGATCGCGACGGGCAGCTGGAACTCTTCGACAAGCTGCCCTCGACGGACAAGCGCCTCGTCGCGTATCCCGGGCCGCACTCGCAAGACGGCCCCGAGGGATTGCAGGTGAGCGCCGAGTTCCTTCGCCGGTACCTTTGATCGATCGACCTCTCTCGGTTGGGCTTGCGTCGCGCCGCCGGCTGGACCTATGCCGGAACCGTGAGCCCTTCGAGCACGCACGAGTTCGCGCGGTCGCTCACCGTCGCGCGGCGCATTTCGCGAACGTGGCGCAGATCATCGAAATCGGTGCCGCGGTGCAGGGTGCATCGGTTGTCCCACAGCACCAGATCGTTCGGCCGCCACCGATGGCTGTAGACGAACTGACGCTGGATGACATGGGCGGTCAGCTGCTCGACGAGCTCGGCGGCTTGCGCATCCGTCATGCCGTAGATGCGCCCGATGTGCGAGGCGACGTAGAGCGTCTTGCGGCCCGACTCCGGAATCGTGCGCACCAGCGCCTGCGGCACGGGCGGCAACCGCTTCGCTTCGTCCTCGGTGAAGATGTCGAAGCCCGTCTTGCGGCGCGAATAGGCGATGCAGTGCTCCGCGATCAGGCCCTTGAGCCGCTGCTTCATGTCTTCGGGCAGTGCGTCGTATGCTGCTCGCTGATCCGCGAACTCGGTGCGGCCGCCGATCGGTACGACGGTCTTGGCGTAGAGCAGCGAGCACAGTCCCGGCGTGTGCTTGAACGAACTGTCGGTGTGCCAGAGCTTGTTGCCCTCCTTGTACATGCGCTGGCGGCTTTCGGCGCCCCAGATCTTGCCGTCGGGAGCGAGATTGGAAATATCCGAAAAGCGGGGATCGACACGATGCGGATGGATCTTCGTGTCCAGTACGCGGTCGGCCTCCATCGGACCGAATTGCAGTGCGAAGTCCTGATGGGACTCTTCCGAAAGATCCTGATCGGGAAAGACGAGCACCGCGTACTTCCAGAAGGCCGTCTTGACGGCCGCGATGTCCTCGGCTGAAAGCGGTTGGGCGAGATTGACGTCACCGATCTCGGCGACGAAGTTCGGGGTAACGGCATTGATCGTGATCGTCATGCGGGCCTCCTCCGGTCGACGGATACGCCCCTTATAGGTGCGCCCGAAAAGCCCTGTCAAGGGAAGACTCGGTGCGTTTCGAGATTGCCGGCTGAGGTGGGGGCGGATACGATCGGCCGCAGACGGGCCGTTCGATTCGGCGAGGGAGGAGATCAGAGGTGTTGCTGCAGGATTTCAACGTGGTTCAGATCGGCAGCGGACTCGCTGCCGCCGTGTGCGGCCGCATGCTGGCGGATGTCGGTGCGAATGTCCAATGCGTCGAGGCGGACGCCGGCGGGACGCTGCGATCCTATCTGGCGCACGGCAAGACCGACGTGGACGATCCCGATGCGCGACACGCGGCAATTCGTGATGCAGCGCTGATCGTCGTCGAACGATCTTCCACCTCGGCTTGCGTCGACGACGATGTCGCATCCTTGCGCAGGATCAATGTCGCGGCGCCGATCGTCGTCGTCTCGGCCTATGGCCGTCATGGCGCGAAGGCGACACATCCGGCCACCGATCTCACCCTGTTCTACGCCAGTGGCATGTCATGCCTGCTGACGGGGCAAGTCGAGGATCTTGCGGAAGCACCGCTGCGTCCGGTGGGCGAGCAATCCGCGTTTATCGCCGGTCTGGCTGCGGCGAGCGCGGGACTGGCGGCAGCCCTCGGCGCACACGACGGCTCGATCGTCGATGTGTCGAAGCACGAAGCGTTGGCAACCCTCGCGATGTCCGAACTCACCCGCGCCGGGCTCACGGGGAAGGACTGGTCGCGCAAGCGGGTGGGCGACGGGAACGGGGCGACCGTAACGATCCTTCCCGCGAGCGACGGCTACGTGGCCATTTCCCCGCGTGAAGAAAAGCAGTGGGCGTCGTGGCTCGTCGCGATGGGATCGCCCGGTTGGGGCGCGGATCCGCGCTTTGCGCGCAAGCCGGATCGGGTCAAGCATTGGGATGCGCTGCACGCGCTCATGTCCGAGTGGAGTCGGCGTCACGACAAGCACTGGATAGCCGCCGCGGCGCAGAAGGCGCACGTACCGAGCTTTCCGCTGTGCGAGGTAGGCGAGCATTTCGATTCGCCGCAACTCGCCCATCGTCGGTATTTCCGCGCAGTCGAATGCGCCGGCAAGAAAGTCTCGGTCCCCGGGGTACCCTTCGGTTGTTCGTTTCGCGCCTCGTCGCCCAGGGCGCTGCCGGCGAACCGGAAGCTGCCGCTGTCCGGTGTGCGTGTGCTGGATTTCAGCTGGGTGATTGCAGGGCCCACGACGACGCGTTATCTCGCGGCGATGGGTGCGGACGTGATCAAGGTCGAAGCGCCGGGGGCCGGCGATCCCGCACGCCAGTCCGAACTGCATACGGTGCTCGGACAGGCCAAGCGGGCGATCGTCCTCGACTTGAAGCAGCCCGAAGGTTTGGAGGCTGCGCGTGCGCTGGCTGCTCAGTCGGACATCCTGATCGAGAACTATGCGACCGGCGTGATGGATCGTCTCGGACTCGGCGCCGATGCGCTTGCCGAAGTGAATCCTCATCTGATCTACATGTCGGCATCCGGCATGGGACGCACCGGACCGCAAGCGCGCGCCGTCGCCTACGGCACGCTGCTGCAGAGCTATACCGGGTTCGCGGGCCTGAACCGTCATCCGGGCACCGAGCCCCGCATCGGCTTTGCCTGGTGCGATCCGATGTGTGCGCTCATGTTGTCGTTCGTCGCATCGGCGGCGCTGCGGGAGCGCGAACGCACCGGGCGCGTTGCGCGCATCGACTTCTCCATGATCGAGGCCATGCTCTGGACGATGGCAGCCCCGGTGATTGCGGCTCAGGTCGACGGTCCACCCCAGCCGGCGGGAAACGCGTCGATCGACGACTACCCGCACGCAGCCCATCGGTGTCGCGGAGAGGATGCCTGGATCAGCCTGGCGATCACCGACGATGTCCAGTGGCGCGCCTTGTGCGGTCTTGTGCCGGACCTCGCATCGCTCTCGTCATGCAATGTCGGGCAGCGACGTGCCGCGGGGACGCTCGTCGAACGCGTCCTCTCGGACTGGGCGCGCGGGATGGACGCCAGCGATGCAGAAGCGCGATTGATCTCGGTCGGTGTGCCGGCGGCAGCGCTTGCGCATGCGACCGATCTCGTCCGCTGCGAGCATCTGCGTGCACGTGGATTCTGGACGGTACACGGGAACGGGGTATTGCCCGGATTGCCCTGGTCAGCGAGCTTCGGTCGTGCAGAGGGGGCAGCTCCCGGCCTCGGCGCCGATACGCAAGCGGTGTTGCGCGACGTGTTGGGCTATGCGCCGCAACGTATCGAAGCCATGCGATCGGCCGGTGTACTGGGCTGAGGGGATGCCGCCGCGACGCCATGCTTCATGCCACGGTGGGATGCATCCCGCGTATCGTCGACGGACGCGTTCACTGCAGCCGAATGTTGGCACGCTTCGCGACGTCGCTCCATTTCGCGAGTTCGCTCTTGATGTGATCGGCGAATAGCTCGGGTGAGCCGCCCTTCGGTTCGAGGCCCATGCCGGTGAGGCGCGAGCGCACGTCCTGGTCCGCCATCGTTTTCTGCAGGTCGGCAGTCAAACGCGCGAAGACGGTTCTCGGCATGCCGGCGGGCGCGACGAACCCCGCCCACGGTTGCACTTGAAATCCCGGTACGCCGGATTCCGCGATGGTCGGGACGTCGGGGACCGCCGGGGAGCGCTCCAGACTCGTGACGCCGATGGCGCGGAGCCGCCCGGGCTTGGTGTGCTGGATGATGGAATTGATGTTGTCGTAGATGAGCTGGATCTGACCGGAGATGGCATCGGGGACGGCGAGGTTGGAGGCTCTATAAAACACCGGGGTAATCTCGACGCCGGCCATGATGTTGAACAACGCACCGCAGAAGTGCAGGCTGGAACCGGGCGCTCCCGCGCCGTGGAGCAGCTTCCCCGGGTTGCGCTTGGCGTACGCGATCAGTTCGCCGACGGATGTGATCGGCAGCGCATTGTTCACGGCCAGCATGTTGTTGCTCATGTAGGCGAAGATGAGCGCTTCGAATGCCTTGTCCGGGTTGTAGGGCAGCTTCGGCATGAGGATGCGATTGGTGTTGATCGTCGTGAAGTTGGCCTGGCCGAAGGTATAGCCGTCGGCGGTCGAACGGGAGAGCGACTCCATGCCGATGACGCCGCTGCCGCCGAGCCGGTTTTCGACCACGACCTGCTGTCCGATCTGGCGCCCCAGTTGTGCGCCGATGATGCGAGATGCAATGTCCGGGCCGCTGCCCGGCGCGGAGGCGACGATCATGCGCAATGGACGATCCGGGTAGGCCGCGGATGCCGTGGCGATCCCTCCTCCCAGCAGCGCGACCAGTATGCCGACGATACCGTGCATGGCTTCTCCTCCTGTGTTGTGCGTGCTGCGTTCCCCCGGGGACGGTGGCCGCTGCATCCTGGATGTGCCGCGCGAGCGTCCAAGGTTTCGACGCGGCGTGACGGCGCAGGCAGTATGCGCCCGGGTCGCTGCGATGACAAACGCCGCCGATCGCGGTACAAAGCGGAACGCGCGAGGGCATAATAGCCGCACGCGAGCGCGAGAGTCTGAGTTCGGGCATGCGCCCGCATTTCGATGTAAGTCACATTTCCTCTGGAGGAGCAGATGTCGGAATCGCAAGAGGGGTTTCTGAGTCCGCAGACGGTGCTGGACCAGCTGAAGAAGAACGGCATCACGCACGTGCTGTGGCTGCCGGACAGCGAAACGAACTGGCTGTACACGCTCATGAAGGCCGAGCCGTCGATCACGCTCGTGCCGGTGACTCGGGAAGGCCTTGCGTTTTCCGGTGCGGCGGGCATCGCCGCCGGCGGCGGCAAGCCCTGCATCCTGATTCAGAACACGGGCTTGCTCGAATCGGGTGATTCGATGCGCGGATGGTGCCTCGGCATGAACGTGCCGGTGGTCATGATCATCGGGTACCGCGGCTACACGCGTCACGGCGTGAATACGGACACGGTAGCCGACTTCACCGAGCCTTTCCTCATCGCCTTCGGCATCAAGTATTACCTCGTCGAGCGCGATACGGATGCCGACCGGATTTCGGTGGCCTTCGAGGAATCCCGCAAGAAAAACCGCCCTGTCGCCGTGCTGGTGGGCGACGAGTATCACGGCTTCAACTGATCGAACGAGAGGACCAAGACCATGATGCAGACTGCCGAGATGCTCAAGGTGTTCAACCGCCACCGCGGAGACGCCGTCGTCGTGCCGGGGCGGGGTGGACGCCACTGGGTCAACATCAGCGAACGTCCGACGCGTGACGTACCGCTGGGCGATCCCGCGATGGGCGGGCATGCGATGTTCTCCTTCGGGCTCGCATTGGCCCGGCCACAGAACAAGATCGTGCTTTTCGATTCGGAAGGCGACATCCTGATGAGCATGGGTGTGTTTCCGACGATCGCCGACCTCGCGCCCTCGAATTTCTATCATTTCATGCTCGACAACGAGTGCTATGCGACCACCGGCGGCCAGCCCGTGCCGAACGCTCAACATGTGGCCTATGACGAGATCGCTCGCGGCTCCGGCTACAAGCGGACCTACAAGTTCACCACGGTGGAGGAGTTCACCGGCGGCATCGGTGATGTGCTGGCCGGGCCGGGGCCTGTATTCGTGTGGCTGAAGGTATTGCCTGAGGTCATCAACGAAGCCATCGGTCGTCGGCCGCGCTGGAACACACGCACGAAGGACCAGGTGATCGCCGATCTGCGCAAGGACATCGGCGTCCAGGTTTGATGTTGTTTTCGCATGCGTATTGACGAGTAAGTCACCGCGAGGCCCCCATGGGCCTCGCGGCATTTGCATCATCCTTCATTCCTGCGTTATTTCCGGATTGCCATGAGTCCAATCTCGATTCGTCGCCTGTTCGTACTGTTCTCGGCGTTGTTCGTTTCGATTGCAGTCCAGGCTGCCGAGAAACCGTTCGAACCGGTCTCGGGCCAGGCCGGCAAGGATGTCGTGTGGGTGCCGACGCCGTTGCCGCTCGTGGAGCTGATGCTCGATGTCGCCCAGTTGACTTCGCGCGACTTCGTGATGGATCTCGGTTCCGGCGATGGACGCAACATCATCGCAGCGGCCAAACGGGGGGCGCGTGCGCTCGGCGTCGAGTACAACCCGGAGATGGTGACCTACGCGCTGCAGGAAGCGCAGAAGGCAGGTGTCGCGGGCAAGGCGTTGTTCGTTCAGGGCGACATGTACGAGGCCGATGTCTCCCAGGCCAGCGTGCTCGCGCTCTTTCTGCTGACGGAGAATCTGGACAAGCTTGCCGAGAAGTTCTTTGCCCTCAGACCTGGCACGCGCATCGTGCTGAACACGTTTGCCATGTCCCATTGGGCGCCCGATGAGACGTTTCGCGCCGACGATTGCACCGTGTGGTGCGACGTACTGCTCTATATCGTGCCCGCGAAAGTGGCCGGCGAGTGGCAATTCATGGGGGGACAGCTGCAGCTCGATCAGACGTATCAGGTCGTCACCGGATCCTATGTCGTCAACGAGGTGGCGACACCCCTGACCGACGTGACCCTGCG
>JBIKKL010000231.1:0-7192 GCA_044360365.1 Burkholderiales bacterium
ACGAAGTTCGACTACACGCCGAACGTGCTGGTGGCACATCCGAGCTTCGCGCCGAACACGGCCAGGGAAATGATCGCGTATGCGAAGGCCAACCCGGGCAAGCTGAATTTCGCCTCGTCGGGTGCCGGATCGGGCGGACATCTCGCCGTATTGCTCCTGCAGGAGAACCTCAAGATCGACGTGCTGCACGTGCCCTACAAGGGTGCCGGTCCGGCGCTGACCGAGGTGGTGGCCGGACGCAACCACCTGCTCTTCATCAACCCGGCCGTCGCGATGGCCCAGTACAAGGCGGGGCGTCTCAAGATGCTGGGCTTCGCTGGGGAGAAGCGTCTTGCGACGCTGCCTGAGGTGCCGACCTTCGAAGAGCAGGGGTTCGTCGACTTCGAGTCCTCCAACTTCAAGGGACTTGTCGCGCCCAAGGGGACGCCCAAGCACATCATCGACAAGACGCGTGCCGTGTTGGTGAGCATCATCAATATGCCCGAGACGCAGGCGCGTCTCCTGGCCGGCGGCTCGATTCCTCGCGCCACGACGCCGGAACAGTTCGTCAAGGAAACGCGCGCCGAGATCGAACGCTGGGGCAAGCTCATGCGAGCCCACGGACTCCATCCGCAGTAGATCGGCGATACGGCAGCGTCTCACGCCGCGTGCGTTGGCCGTTCGGTTGCGGCGTATACAAACGCGCCAGGCATGCGCTATCTTCGATCGAGGACGAACGTGTCCGCGATCTGCAGTTCCATCGATTGCCCAGGAGGATGAAACATGGCGAGCACCATTCGTGTCGGCGTCGTCGGCGCCGGCGGCAACACGCGCAAGTTCCACATTCCGAATCTCAAGAAGATCGAAGGCGTCGAGGTCGTCGCGGTGGTCAATCGCTCGCGGGCCTCGTCGGAGCGCGTCGCGCAGGAGTTCGGCATCGAGCGGGTACACGACCACTGGCAGCAGCTGGTGAACGATCCAGGCGTCGATGCCGTTGTGATCGGGACGTGGCCATATCTACACTGTCCGATCACCTTGGCCGCGCTCGACGCGGGCAAGCACGTTCTCACCGAGGCCCGAATCGCGATGGACGCGACGCAGGCGAGACAAATGCTCGAGGCGTCGCGTGAGCGGCCTGAGCTCGTGACGCAAGTCGTGCCCGGGCCGACCACCTTTCCCGCCGATCCCATGATCATGCATCTGCTCCGCGACGGTTACATCGGCGAACTGCAGTGTCTCGACCTCAAGGTCTCGACCGGCTGGATGAACCGCGATGCGCCGCTGCACTGGCGAATGAATCGCGACTACTCGGGCTTGAACATCATGTCGATGGGTATCTGGTACGAGTGCGTCTCGCGCTGGGTCGGTCCGGCCAGGGCCGTGTCGGCGCGTACTCGAATCGCTGTGCCGTATCGTTTCGACGAGGAGCGCGGCGAACGTCGGGCGGTCGAAGTGCCCGATCACGTCGAGGTGCTCGCCGATCTCGCCAACGGCGCAGTGGCTCGCATGCACTGGAGCTCGGTGGCGGGCTTCATGCCCGGGCCGGAGATCTGGCTCTACGGCAGCGAGGGGACGTTGCATTACCAGGCGCAGGGCAATGTCATCTCGGGCGGCAGGCGCGGCGACAAGGAGATGAAGTCGATTCCGATTCCCGCCGACAAGACGTACCAATGGCGTGTCGAGGAAGAGTTCATTGGCGCGATCCGCGGCAACGAACCTGTTCGCCGCACATCTTTCCTCGATGCCGTCAACTACATGGAGTTCACCGAAGCGGTGCACCTGTCGAGTCGCGAAGGGCGACGCATCGAGCTGCCGCTGGTTTGAGCGGCAGTGCGTTGCGTTCACGCGTGTGCGGATCGCCAGTCAAACGGTTCATGCTGCCGCAAGGGCGAATGTCAGTTCTGTCCCCTTGACGATGATCCCGCCGCGCTCCCCGGGCACGACGGAACCATACCGCGGCGCGAAGTAGTCGGGCAGTGCACGCCCGCTCCTGGGCGATAGCCATAGTCGCAACAGGTGCCGCTTGCGCTCGGCTTCCGACCAGTCCTCGAAGTCGGTACGCGCATGCAGGATCTGATGGTTGTGGATGAACTGCATGTCGCCCGGACGAAACTGGATCTGCAGGTTGAGCGACGGGTCGTTGGTGAGCTCGTCGAGCATCGCAAGCGCTTCGAGTTCGATCGGCGTGAGCCGGCGAGCCTGCGGAAAGTTCGCCTGGGCGCTGCGGATGTATTGCCCGACGTAGATCGTCGTCAGCAGCCCTTCATGCCAGTTGAAGACCGGCACGTCGAACCAGGGGCCCTGACCTTCCGGAATCTCGCCGCGGCGATCCGTCGGGTAGGCGTTGAAAAGCGCTGCGGCGAGATCCGGCCGGCGTGCCATCATTTCGTTGTATAGGCTCACCGAACTGACGATGCGGCTTTCGCCGCCGCTGCGCGAGGTCTTCAGGCACAGGAGGCCGACGATGTCGCAGGAGTCCGTGTGGTATTCGAGGGCCTTGTTCGTCTGATAGTAGCGAACGTTGGGCTGCGTGATGTCGGCGCCGATGTCCTGGACGTGACCCAGGAGATGCCCTTTCGCATTCTGGGACCGGAAGCTGCCGAGGTACGAACCGATGCCGAGATAGGCCGCAGCCACTTGCTGTATCGAGTAGCGCTCGACGGGAAACCCGCGGAACTGCACGAAGCCGCGCCCGTTCAGCAGATCGTTCAGCACCTGCGCCAGACGCCGACCCAGGGTAGGCAACGCGAACGTGGCCGGTCGGATCGAACCATAGCCCGCGCCGGAGCGCATGAAGGCCGCGATGGCGGTGTCGATCTCGTCGATCTCGCGCTCGTCGAGATGCTCCAGCCAGTCGGAGCGTTGCGCCATGTCGGGACCGCGCCAGGCGCTGGGGCCTTCGATTCGCTGCGGGGGGCGGGTGCCGAGGTTCCGGGACGAATTCATGGGGTCTGCCTCCTGCTTGCGGCCGCGCGATCATCTGCGATGCGGGGCGCGGAATTGCCGTCTTGACGATCCGATTCTAAGGGCAACGCACGGTGCGCGGTTGTGTCCGGCCGAATCGGCACCGTACCGTTGAAGGCATAATGTCGGTCCGTTCGACCATTGCGAGAATCTGATCATGAAGAGAATACTCATTTTCACCGCGCTCGTGCTCGCCGGTGCGGGCGCGTCTGCGCAGCAGTACCCGACGAAGCCCGTTCGCATCGTCGTGCCTTTCGCGCCCGGCGGCGGAACGGACCTTCTCGCGCGGATTTTTGCCCAACGGATGCAGGAGACGTACGGACAAGCCTTCACTGTCGATAATCGCGCAGGCGCCGGCGGCAATATCGGTGCGGAGATCGTGGCCAAGGCCGCGCCGGACGGTTATACGTTGTTGATTACCTCGGCATCGATCACGGTCAACGTATCGCTTTATCCGAAGCTCAACTATTCCTTGCAGCGCGACTTCATTCCTGTTTCCCAGATTGCCGGTTCTCCGCTCATCCTCACCGTGCATCCGTCCGTGCCGGCGAAGAGCGTGAAGGAACTGATCGCGCTTTCCAAGGGAATCAAGGGCGGTGTCAATTTCGGTTCCAACGGCAATGGCACGACCAGCCATCTGTCCGGGTTGATCCTGGCGCGCATGTCGGGTCTGCAACTCACCCACATCGCCTACAAGGGCGCCGGTGCGTCCATCAACGGCCTGATGACTGGGCAGGCGGATATGGCTTTCATCGCCGCGTTCAGCGTGACGCCGCACGTCAAGCAGGGGCGACTGCGTGGATTGGCGGCGTCGACGAAGCGCCCCGCACCGTCGCTGCCGGAGCTGCCGACGCTCGACTCCATGTATCCCGGCTTCGAGACCGACAACTGGTTCGCGCTCTTCGTGCCTCGTGGCACGCCGCAGCCGATCGCCGACCAACTGCATGCCGACCTGATCAAGATCCTGCAGCACCCGGCGATGAAGGGCTTCATCGATCGGGAGGGCGGCTTTCCGATCGGAAACTCCTCCAGGGAATTCGCCGAGGCGATCACGCGCGATATCGCCAAGTATGCGCTGGCAGTCAAGGAATCCGGCGCGCGTCCGGATCAGTAGATTCGCTGCATTCGTGACGAGATCGCCATACGGTATTGGGCAGGCGTTGGCCACGATGCGTGGGCGGATGGCAGTCGGCGCCGTGATTTTGACGATTGGCGGGGTTCTGGCTGCAGCAGCAGAGTACGTCGCAGCGCAAGGGGCACCCGCCTCCGACTCAAAGCCGTCGGACGATGCGGTCGGTCGGACCCCGCCGCGCAGTCTTGCAGAGCAGTTCGCCGACAAGGAGCGCGATAGCGCCGAGCGCGCTGTGAAGCGCGATAGGGAGGCCGCTGAACGCCTGGCCAAGGAGCAAGCCGCTGCGGAGAAGCGTGCACAGAAGCGCGCCGACACAGAGGCACGCCAGCCGGCAAAGGATGCCGAACGGGCAGCCAAGAATGCGGCGCGGCAGAGGTCGCAGGTGGAGCGGGAGGCGCGTCGTCAGCGCGAGGCTGCCGAGCGCGCTGCCAAACAAACTGAGGCCGCCGAGCGTCGTGCGCGCAAGCAGAGGGAAGCTGCAGATCGGCAGTCGCAAAAGGCCCCACAGGCCGACGACAAGAAGTAGTCGCCGCGCGCGTCGGGCAGGAGCCTCCACGGGGTCGGGAGCGCAGCGCATCCTTCGCCGACCCTGAGTCGACCCCGGGGTCGACTCAGGGTCGAATCGGAGGGTGGGGTTGCGCGGGAACCTGCGCATTCGAGGTTCGACGATACAAGTCGATGGACCCGGGCACCATTTGGTGACATGTCCCTGCGGCCTTGCACTCCCGCAGTGCCCTCCGCACATGCCCCCTCGCTGACGAGACCCGATTCGGTTCACCAAAGCGACGGCGATTCAGTGAGTTGAACGTTAGGCATGGATTCTGCTCGACAGTCATCTGTCGTGTATACCGTCCTGGATACAAGTTGTGCGAGCGATAAGTGCCCCTCCTGCCTTCGAGGTCGAACCATCGTGCCTGCGGCCGAGCGGTGATCGGTATCGGTCCATCTGCGCTTCGAGGCGCTCGCCATGACCGCTGCATCGCCGTTGCGGCAACTCGAACCTGCGCCGAAGGCTCGCACGCACATTACGGTGCGGGGTCTCTGCAAGAGCTTCGCCGGCCAGCCGCTCTACGACAACTTCGATCTGGATCTGCCGCGCGGCAAGGTCATTACGTTCTTCGGCCCGAACGGCTGCGGCAAATCGACGCTGATCAACATGATCTGCGGGTTGATCCCGCTCGATGCCGGCGAAGTGCTCTTCGATGGCAAGACGCTGCGCCAGACGGTCGTCGGCTACGTCTTCCAGAACTACCGCGATGCGCTTTTTCCCTGGCTACGGGCACGGGAGAACGTGCTCTATCCGCTGAAGATCGCCCGCTGGAGCAAGGCGGATGCGCAGCGCCGAGTCGAAGAACTGATGGCGGAGTTCGATGTTCAGTTCGATCTTCGCCGTTATCCCTGGGAGCTTTCCGGCGGCCAGCAGCAGTTGGTCTCCATCATGCGCGCGCTCGCGCCTCGGCCGGAAGTCGTATTCCTCGATGAGCCGTTCTCCGCGCTCGACTACGAAGCCACGCTTTCGATACGCGACAAGCTGCAACGCGTCTTTCAGCGGGCTGCGGTGACGACCGTGATCGTCTCCCACGACCTCGAAGAGGCCGTTTACCTCGCCGACTCCATCTATCTGCTGAGCAAGCGGCCGACCCGAATCGCCGAGGTGATTGCGTTCGACGAGCCGCGGCCTCGTACGGCCGATACGCTCTCCGAGCGAAGCTTCGTCGAAACGAAGCGTCGATGCCTCGAAATATTTCAGCGCGAAGTTCGGCGGGCATCGTGATCGAGGATCTCGTCCGCCGTCACCGGATCAAACTGGTCGCCGTGGGCCCGGTGGGTCTCGTGCTGCTCTGGTGGGCGGCGTATGCCGCGAAGTGGGTGAGTCCGAAGCTTCTGCCGGATCCGTTCAGTACGCTATGGGCGCTCGTCACGGGTTTCGCCACCGGGTCGATGTGGGGCGACTTCGCAGGAACCGGATTGCGTACGCTCTATGCTTTCGGCATCGCTTGCGTGGGTGGCATACCGATCGGCATCGTTCTCGGTGCCAATCAGGTCGTCTATCGCTCGATCGAGTTTCTGATCGACTTCTTTCGCTCCACGCCGGCGACGGCGATGTTCCCGCTGTTCCTGCTGATCTTCGGCATCGGGGAGTTCTCGAAGATCGCGGTGGCCGCGTTCGCCGCATGGCTCGTCATCGTCTTCAACGTGGCCTACGGCGTCATGAACTCGCGCCAGACGCGCCTTCTTGCTGCGAGGGTGATGGGCGCCTCGGGCCCGCAGGTGCTGCGCCACGTGATGTTCTTCGAATCGCTGCCGCAGACGTTCGTCGGTCTGCGCGTAGGCGTGTCGATGGCGCTGGTGGTCATCATCGTGGCCGAGATGTTCATCGGTTCGTCCAGCGGTCTGGGCCGACGCATCATCGATTCGCAGCAGGTTTTCGATCTGCAGCAGATGTACGCATCGATACTTGCCGCCGGCATTCTGGGCTACGGCCTGAACCTTCTGTTCCTCGGCATCGAGAAGCGCTTCGTCAAATGGGCAGGAAAATGAACAAGGAGATTTCTCAATGAAGGCACGCATCCTGGCGCTCGCCGCACTCGTCACGATAGGGTTCGCAGCGCCGGCGTCGGCACAGAAGAAAGAGCGCGTCACGGCATCGTGGCTGCCCATCATGCAGACCACGGCCTACTACATCGCGCTGGAAGAGAAGCTGTTCGACAAGGCGGGCATCGAGATCAACTCGGTCCGCTTCGAGAATCCGAACCAGATCATCGATTCGCTGGTGTCGGGGCAGGCCGATTTCGGGCCGCCCGGTGCTGCGGCTGGCATCGCGATGCTTGCCGAAGCGCGCTATCCGGATACGTTCAAGGTCTTCGGCCTGCAGGGTGGCGGCATCAAGGTCAATCTCATCAACGACGGTCTCATCGTGAAGAACGATGCCGTCATCCAGTCGTTCAAGGATCTGAAAGGCAAGTCGCTCGGCCACCTGCCGGGTATTCAATGGCGAACGATCTCCCGCTACATCGTGCGGGCGAACGGCCTCGATCCCGACAAGGATTTGCGCCTGCAGGAGCTGGCGGTCGGATTGCAGGTGCCGGGCGTCGTGGCGGGCTCGGTCGACGCCAC
>JBIKKL010000234.1:0-7177 GCA_044360365.1 Burkholderiales bacterium
CTGCAAATACCCATGCAGGCGGACACACCGATCCTTGGAAGGTGCGCACGCGCTTTCCGCCCGAACCCAACGGCTACCTGCACTTCGGCCACGCCAAGTCGATCTGCCTGAATTTCGGTCTGGCGCAGGACTACGGCGGTGTCTGCCACATGCGCTTCGACGACACCAACCCGGCGAAGGAAGAGCAGGAATACGTCGATTCCATCGTCGACGCCGTGCGCTGGCTGGGCTTCGACTGGGGCGAACATCTGTACTACGCCTCGGACTACTTCGATGTCCTGTACCGGTTCGGCGAGGCCTTCATCGAGCACGGCCAGGCGTACGTCGATAGCCAAAGCGCCGAGGAGATGCGTGCGAACCGGGGCACGCTCACCGAACCGGGCCGCAACAGCCCCTACCGCGATCGCGCCCCCGCGGAAAATCTCGATCTCTTCCGGCGCATGGCTGCGGGCGAATTCCCCGACGGGGCGCACGTGCTGCGGCTGAAGATCGACATGGCGTCACCCAACATCAATCTGCGCGATCCCGCGATCTTCCGGATCCGGCACGCACATCATCACCGCACGGGCGACAAGTGGTGCGTGTATCCGTTGTACGACTACACGCACTGCATCTCCGATGCACTCGAAAACATCACCCACTCGATCTGCACGCTGGAATTCGAGGATCACCGCCCGCTCTACGATTGGGTGCTGGAGCGACTGGCGAACTACGGCCTGCTCGCACGCCCGCTGCCCAGGCAATACGAGTTCGCACGCCTCAACCTGAGCTACGTGGTGCTCTCCAAGCGCCGGCTGATTCAACTCGTCGCGGAGAACCACGTCGAAGGCTGGGACGATCCCCGGATGCCGACCCTCGTCGGGGCCCGCCGCCGCGGCTTCACGCCCGAGGGCTTCCGCCGCTTCGCCGAGCGCATCGGCGTCTCGAAGGCGGATTCGTGGATCGACTTTTCCGTGCTCGAAGAGTGCATGCGCGATCACATGAACGAGACCGTGCCGCGCCGCACCGCCGTGCTGGATCCGGTGAAGCTCGTCATCGACAACTATCCGCAAGGGCACGAAGAGCTGTGCGAGGCACCGAATCATCCACAGAAGCCGGAGTGGGGCAAGCGTGCCGTGCCCTTTTCGGGCGCACTGTGGATCGAGCGCGAAGACTTCGTCGAAGCGCCGCCCAAGGGCTACTTCCGTCTGTTCCCGGGCAACCGCGTGCGTCTGCGCTACGGCTTCGTCGTCGAATGCACGGGCTGCGACAAGGACGCCGAAGGCAACGTCACTGCCGTGCACTGCACCTACTTCCCCGATTCGAAATCGGGCACCCCGGGTTCGGACAACTACAAGGTCAAGGGCAACATCCATTGGGTCAGCGCACGCCACGCCTATGCCGCGTCGATCCGACTCTACGATCGACTGTTCAAGGTGCCGAACCCCGGTGCGAGCGCCGATTACATCGCGGACCTGAATCCGGATTCGAAGAAGATCATCTGCGCACAACTCGAACCGTCGCTGCGCGATGCAGCGCCCGAAGAGCGCTTCCAGTTCGAGCGTCACGGCTATTTCGTTACCGATCGCATCGATTCGCAACCCGGCGCGCCCGTGTTCAATCGCGCCGTGGGCCTGAAGGACACCTGGAAATAGCGCTTACAAGAGCGTATCGACGTAGCGTCCCGCGGAGTTCGCATCCTGGCCTGATTCGCTCAGCTCGGTCACGCGCACGCCCAGCAGACGCACGCGGCGGTCGAGTTCGATGCGACGCAGGCATTCGAAGGCCGCCATCCGGATCGTCCGCGCATCGCAGGTCGGTTCGGACAAAGTGCGATCCCGCGTCACCGTGTGAAAGTCGGCGAAGCGCAGTTTGATACCGACGGTGCGGCCCGCGTACCCCCGCAGCCGCAGATCTTCCGCCACCCGTGCCGACAGGCTCGCAAGCGTGCGGGCGATCTCCTGCCAGTCCGACACATCCTCTTGAAACGTCGTCTCGCGGCTGCGCGACTTCGGTTCGCGCACCGTGACCACCGGCGTGTCGTGCACGCCGTTGGCCGCTGCATGCATGAAGGTCGCCATTGCTGGACCAAAGTGACGAGCAAGCCGATCGAGCGGCGCTGCGGCAAGTTCGCCGATCGTACGAATGCCCAGACGCTGCAAACGCTCATCGGCTTTCGGACCGATGCCTGGAATCCTGCGCGCATCCAGCGGCCAGATGCGCACCGGGACGTCATCGGGATCGATCAGCGTGAGCCCGTCGGGTTTGTCGAGATCGGAGGCGATCTTCGCAAGCAGTTTGTTCGGAGCGATGCCGATGGAACACGACATCCCCGTGGCACGCAGGATGGCTGACTTGAGGCGATGGCCGATGGCTGCGCTGGACTCGATCAGCGCACTGATGTCGAGATAGGCTTCGTCGATGCCGCGATCTTCGAAGACCGGCGACACCTCGCGCATCGCCTGCTTGAAGACCTGCGACCACCGAGCGTACTCGGTGAAGTCGGTCGGCAGATACACCGCTTCGGGACACAACTGCTTCGCCGTTCGAAACGGCATCCCCGAGCGTACGCCGAATTTTCTCGCCTCGTAGGTACAGGTTGCCACGACACCGCGGCGCGTCGGATCGCCGCGACCGCCGATGATCACCGGTTTGCCCTTGAGGTCCGGACGCCGCAGCAATTCGACGGACGCAAAGAATGCATCCATGTCGAGATGCAGGATGCGGCGAGGCGCAGGCGCCGTCATGGCAAGCGGCTCAAGCTGCGCGAGCGATCTTCAGGCTTGAGCGCCACGGGTTTGACCTAGGTCAAAGTCGGCGGCCACCATTCCCGTAGCATGGCGTTGCGTCGCGCGTGTCTGGAAGTACGGTGGGTGGGCGATGCGCCAGCAGCGATTCGGGGAGCACATCCCGGCCAGGATTCGATGACACGCATCCGGCCGGGACAGCTGGTTTCTCACGTCCTTTTTCATCGCAACGTCGAACGATCCCGCTTGGGGCGTCCGCTCGACGTGCCTTCTTCCCAATCAGTGAACGCGTTCCAGCTTCTGCAGACTGCGCAGGCTGGGCGGCACCGGCTTGCCCGGATTGCAGTTGCGGAAGTTCGTGTACGACACTTCGCCCACATAGATGTCGCCGCGCGAATCCATGCACACGCCATGCGGGGCGAGAAACTTGCCCAACTCTTCGCCCGGGCCTTCCTCGCCGCCCAGCCGGGCGATGCGGTTGCCCTGTCTGTCGACGAACGTGAGCCGAGGCCCGAGATTCGGCACTTTCATGTTCACTGCCATGCCCGGACCCAGTTCGCCGATGAGGAATTCCGGCTGGTCCTGTCGATGACAATAGAGCCCGCACGGTCGATGCAGATTGTTCCACTGGCATTCGTACTTGCCGTCGCCGTTGAAGACCTGCACGCGATGGTTCTCGCGATCGGCCACGTATACCCAGCCTTCGGCATCCGTCACGATGTTGTGCACGATGTTGAACTGGCCGGGATCGCTGCCGGGCTCGCCCCAGGAGAACAGGAGCTTCCCGTCGGGTGAATACTTGTGCACCCGGGCGTTGCCATAGCCGTCGGAGACGTAGATCTCCCCGGTGGGCGACAACGCCGTGTGCGTGCAGCGATGGAACGGTTCGCCGCTCATGAACGGCGACGGCTTGCCCGGGATGCCGATCGTGAACAGCACCTTGCCGTCGGGACGACACTTGCGGAACGTGTGATCGCCGTCGTCGGTGAGATAGAGATTGTCCTCCGCGTCGATGAAGACGCCGTGCGCACGAGGGAAGATGCCTTCGCCCCAGGACCGCAGGAAATTGCCCGCCCGATCGAAGACCAGCATCGGGTGCGGTCCGCGGTTGAAGACATACACCTGATCCTTGCTGTCGACGCCGACGCCGCCGACATCGCTGTTCAATGCGAACTCGGGCGGCAGCTTCGCCCAGTGTTCGATCACGCGATACCGATGATCGCCGCTGCCTAGAATGACGGACATGTGTTCCTCCTGGTGGTCACACGTAAAGACTACGATATCAGTGCAGCTTCAATCCGGCATCATGCACGAGTTTCTTCCACTTGCCGACCTCGCCTCGGATGTGGGCAGTGAACTGCTCCGCCGTGCTTCCCACCGGCGTAGAGCCTTCGGCACCGAGACGCTGCGCGACATCGGGCGATTTGATCCCCTCGGCAATTGCCTGCGACAACTTATCGATGATCGGCTTAGGCACCTTCGACGAGGCGATGATGCCGTACCATTGATCGACCTCGTAACCAGGCACGCCGGATTCGGCGAGCGTCGGAATCTCCGGCGCGGAAGGGGAGCGCTGTTTGGCCGACATTGCCAGCCAGCGCAATTTGCCCGCTTTGAAATGCGGCCGCAGACTGAGCACGGTGCCGTAGCCGACTTGAATGTTATTTGCGAGCACATCGATGATGGCCGCGGCGCCGCCCTTATACGGTACGTGAACCATTTGCGTCTTGGCTAAATAATTGAACATCTCCCCGGCGAGATGCTGCAACCCGCCGGTTCCCGACGAACCGAAGTTGAGCTTTCCCGGACTATTGCGGGCGTAGGCGATGAACTCCTGAGTGTTCTTTGCCGGAACGCTCGGATGCACGTACATCACGTAGAAAAGCGATGTGGCCTGCGATACCCCCTGGAGGTCCTTGGTGAGATCGTAGGGTAGCTTGGGATTGGTCGCCGAGTTCACGGCGTGCGACGCCGAGATCAGACAGATCGTGTAGCCGTCGGGCGCCGCCTTCGCAGTAAGTTCAACGCCGATGGCGCCCGCCGCACCGGTACGATTGTCCACCACGACTTGTTGACTCCAGCGCTCGCTCAGTTTGGCGGCAACGGTTCGGCCCGTGATGTCGGTACCGGCACCCGGCACGAAGGGCACGATCAGGCGGATGGGCTTGTTCGGGTAGTCATCGGACGCAGCCTGCGCTGTCGGTGGCACCGCCATCAGGGTAACGCCACACAGCAGTCCCCACGAGATTCTCGATTGCATGAAATTCTCCGCACGATGCGCTTTACCCGCCCATAAGCGCTGGAATTCGATGATAGCGATGAGTCGCGAGACGAGACACGCGTCGACCGATACGGGCGCTGCGATAGTATCACCGCAATGACGACCCTCCGTACGGCTTAGGCAAAGCATGTCGCGCAGGCATGGCGACGACGACACCGCTGGTTTGACCGCACTCGGCCGCCGCAATACAGTGACGCAAACAACGCCGCGGAGGGGGAGCTTTCATGAGCATCCAGCAAGGGCCAGGGATCGAAGAGCAGCGGGTCGGTCGGAGAGGATCGACCTTCGGCTGGATAGGTTGCGCATTGGCAGGGGCTCTCGTACCGATGGGATTCGCCACCGTACACGCCGCGGACACCTGGCCTGCCAAGACGATACGCATGGTCGTCCCGTATGCACCCGGGGGCCCCGTCGATCTGGTCGCACGCCCCATGGCGCAGCGACTCGCCGAAGGATTGAAGCAATCGGTGATCATCGACAATCGCGCAGGCGCCAACGGCAACCTCGGCGCGGAGAACATCGCCAAGTCCGCACCGGACGGATACTCCCTTCTCATGGGATCGAAGAGCCAGCTCACGATCAATCCGCTGCTTTACCGGAAGATGGGCTTCGACACCGCGCAGGATCTCGCACCCGTCTCGCTCATCACATCGAGTCCATCGGGACTCATGGTGCATCCGTCGTTGCCCGTGAGATCGCTGCGCGAATTCACGGCGTTCGCGCGCAAGCAACAGCTCTCGTACGCTTCCGCCGGCAACGGCAGCGCCAATCACCTCGCGGCCGAGCTCTACCGCATGCTTGCCAAGGTCGACATGCTGCACGTCCCGTACAAGGGCGGCGGGCCTGCGCTCAACGCCGTCGTCGGGGGGCAGGTAGAGGTCATCTTCATCAGCATTCCGCTCACCCTGCCTTTCGTGCAGTCAGGTCGGCTGCGTGCCTTGATCGTGTGCGCCGACAAGCGCGTGAGCGTCCTGCCCGACGTACCGACGAGTGCGGAAGCGGGCATGCCGGGTCTCGAATCGAGTGCCGGCATCGGCTTGCTCGCACCGGCGGGTACGCCGAAGGAGATCATCGCGCGTCTACACGGCGAAATCGTGAAGGCCCTCAACGATGGCGATACCCGCAGCAGGTTGCTCGCTCAGGGCCAGACCGTCATGGGCACGACGCCCGAGCAGTTCACCTCGGTAATTCAGGAGGAGACGCAGCGCTGGGGCAAGGTCATCAAGGCGGCCAACGTTCGGATCGATTGATTTCGTCATCGCTCGTGCCCGTCTGCGGATGGCCGCAATCGATCGGCGTCATGTCACCACCAAGGAAGCGTTCCGATGTCTCTACCTGTAGTTCTTCTCCCCGGCCTCAACTGCTCCCTCAGGCTCTACGAACCCCAGTTGCCGGCGTTGTGGCATATCGGTAGCGTCATCGTCGCGGATCACCGCAGCGACGACAGCATTGCCGGGATCGCCCGCCGCGTCCTCGCCGATGCGCCCCCGCGGTTCGTCCTCCTGGGATTGTCGATGGGCGGATACATCGCGTTCGAGATCATGCGCCAGGCGCCGTCACGAATCGCCGGCCTCGCGCTGCTCGATACCAGTGCACGCCCCGAGACCCCCGAGCAGACGATACGCCGCCAGGCCCAGATCGACATGGCCCGCAGCGGTCGCTTCGACGAGATCTCCGAACAGATGTTCGCGGTCCTTTCGCGTCCTGCGGGGCTGGGCGATGCACGCATCCGGCAAGTCATACGAGCGATGGCTGCCGACACGGGTCCCGCGGCATTCATCCGCCAGCAGACCGCGATCATGGGTCGTGCAGATTCACGACCGACCCTTTCCACCCTGCGCTGTCCGACGCTCGTCGTCGTCGGCGACGAAGACAAGCTCACGCCGCCGGATCTCGCCGTCGAGATCGCCCAGGGCATTCCGGACGCGCGTCTCGAAGTGGTCGCCGAGTGCGGGCACCTGAGCACACTCGATCAACCCGAGCGGGTCACCAAGATACTCGGCTCGTGGATGCGCACCCTGACCTGATCGCAATTCGCGCTGCCGGGAGTCCGACACGCTTCCAGCGCAGCATCGATACAGAGGAGACGTTTACATGGCAACGCACACACCGTACGACCCGCGCGAGTTCAAAGCCCTCGCCTTCCACGAAGCCGTGCCGCGCTTTCGAG
>JBIKKL010000236.1:0-7124 GCA_044360365.1 Burkholderiales bacterium
CCTCGGTGCCGAGTTCGCGCTGCAGCCCGAGTCGCTCGTGCCCAGTACGGTTTCCCCATCGCCTTACCCGGCACCCGAATCCGGCCTGCGGCTCGTCCTGCTCGCCACCGACCGCGAAGGCTACGGCAATCTGTCGGCATTGATCACTCAGGGTCGACGGCGCGCCCCGAAAGGCGAATATGCCCTGAAGCCCTCGGATCTTGTCGGCCGTACCACGCACTGCCTCGCCATACTGTTGCCCGAACGCAAGCTCGTCGCAGCGACGAGCAGCAACGAAACCGCAAAGCATCGATTGCATGCCCAACTCGGGTGGCTCAAGCGCCAGTTCGAAGACGCGGCCTGGCTCGGTGTCGAACTGCTGTGCGAAGCCGGCGACCGGGCACATCTCTCCGACCTGCAGCGGCTCGGCTTCGACTTCGATCTGCCCTGTGTCGCCTGCGGCGACGTACACATGCACGAGCGTTCGAGACGGATGCTGCAGGACACCCTGACCGCCATCCGCTCGAAGTGCACGCTGGCCGAGGCCGGGTATCGGCTCTTCCCGAACGGCGAGCGCCATCTGCGTACGCGCGAGCGATTGGCACGCATCTACCCGCCCGAACTCCTTGCCGAAACGCTGCGCATCGCCGAACGCTGCCAATTCTCTCTGGACAGCCTGCGCTACGAATATCCCGAAGAACTCGTGCCGGCCGGCGAAACGCCGGCGAGCCATTTGCGCAAGCTGACGGCACTCGGCTTCGAGCAACGCTTCGGCACGCCGCTCGATCCCATGCCGCATCACAGGCCGGAAGTCGCATCGACACCCGCAAGTACGCACGTCCGTCCGCAGGTACCCGGCACCGTACCGGACAATCGCGATGCACTCGTCAAGGTTCGTCAGCTCGTCGAGCACGAACTCGCCCTCATCGCCGAACTGGACTACGAGGCCTACTTTCTCACGGTGCACGACATCGTCGCCTTCGCACGCTCGCGCGGCATCCTCTGCCAGGGGCGAGGCTCGGCGGCCAACTCGGCCGTGTGCTATTGCCTGCACATCACCGAAGTCGATCCCGCACGCATGAACATGCTGTTCGAACGCTTCATTTCACGCGAGCGCAACGAGCCGCCCGACATCGACGTCGACTTCGAACATCAGCGCCGAGAAGAAGTGATGCAGTACATCTACACCAAGTACGGTCGCGATCGGGCCGCGCTCGCTGCGACGCTGATCACCTATCGGCCGAAGAGTGCCGTGCGCGATGTCGGCAAAGCACTCGGCATGGATCTCGCGCAGGTCGATCGGCTCGCGAAGTCCCTCGCCTGGTGGGACAAGCGCGAAGCCCTCGTCGCCCGACTGCGCGAAGCAGGCTTCGACCCGGGGGCGCCCACGCTCGAGCGGCTGATCCTCCTGGTGGAAGCGCTGCTCGGCTTTCCGCGCCATCTGTCGCAGCACGTGGGCGGCTTCGTCATCTCGCGCGGGCCGCTCGATCGCATGGTGCCGATCGAGAACGCCGCCATGGCGGATCGCACCGTCATCCAGTGGGACAAGGACGATCTCGATGCCCTCGGTCTGCTCAAGGTCGACTGTCTCGCGCTCGGCATGCTGTCCGCGATCCGGCGTGCGCTCGATCTCGTCTCGCAGCGCCTGGGGCAACCCTTCTGCCTGCAGGATGTTCCCGCCGAAGATCCCGCCACCTACGCCATGATCTGCAAGGCCGACACCATCGGCGTCTTCCAGATCGAATCGCGCGCCCAGATGGCCATGCTGCCCAGGCTGCGGCCGCAACGCTTCTACGATCTCGTGATCGAAGTGGCCATCGTGCGGCCCGGCCCGATCCAGGGCGGCATGATCCATCCGTATCTGCGGCGGCGGCAGGAACTCGAACCGGTGACGTATCCGTCCGACGCCGTGAAGTCCGTGCTCGAACGCACGCTGGGCGTGCCGATCTTTCAGGAGCAGGTGATGCAGCTCGCGATCGTCGCAGCCGGCTTCACGCCCGGCGAGGCGGATCGCCTGCGCCGGTCGATGGCCGCATGGCGGCGCAAGGGCGGCCTCGAACACTTCGAACAGCGCCTCGTCACCGGCATGGCAAGCCGCGGCTACCAGGAAGTCTTCGCCCGTCAGATCTATCAGCAGATCCTGGGTTTCGGCGAATACGGCTTCCCGGAATCGCATTCGGCGAGCTTCGCGCTGCTGGTCTATGTGTCGTGCTGGCTCAAGTGCCACGAGCCGGCCGCCTTCACCTGCGCGCTGCTCAATTCACAGCCGATGGGTTTCTACGCACCGAGCCAGCTCGTGCAGGATGTCCGCCGCCACGGCATCGAAGTACGCCCCGTGGACGTGCTCGCGAGCGACTGGGATTGCACGCTCGAATATCCGCCGTGTCCGCCTGCGCCCCGAATGGCGACGAGCGATCGGCGAACGAAAGCATCGCAGGGCGCACTGCGTCTCGGCCTGCGCATGGTGAAGGGCTTGTCGGAAGCCGCTGCCGTGCGTATCGTCGCGGCACGCCGTCATCGGCCGGCGAGCGCGGAGGCTCTTGCGCGTGTCGCCGAACTCAACCGCCATGATCTCGCCTGTCTTGCGCAGGCAGGCGCCCTCGCAGCCCTGAGCGGCCATCGCCGTCATGCGCTCTGGCAAATCGGCGGCATCGAAAACGCACCGCCGCCCCTGTTGGCGAACCTGCCCACTCGAGAAACAACAGTGAATCTGGCGGCACCGAGTGAAGCGCAGGACATCGTCGCCGATTACCGCAGTCTCGGCCTGACCCTCGGCCGGCATCCGATCGCCCTGCTGCGACCGCAGCTGCAGCGACGCCGCATGGTGAGCACCGAGCAACTGCGCGTACTGCCCCATGGCCGCCTGACGCGCGTCGCAGGGCTCGTGACCGGCCGCCAGCGCCCGGATACCGCCAGCGGGGTTATCTTCATCACGCTGGAAGACGAATCCGGCCACATCAATGTCATCGTCTGGCGTCAGCTGCTCGAACGCCAGCGCCAGGAAGTGCTCGGGGCACGCCTGCTCGGCGTGTACGGCACCGTCGAGCGTCAGGGCGACGTGGTGCATGTCCTCGCGGGCCGACTGGCCGATCTGAGTCCGCTGCTCGGAGCACTGCAGCCGTCGAGCCGAGACTTTCACTGATCGTACGCCCACCAACGCCGCGTTCCCGAGCTAAAGATTCAGGTTGCGACGCCGTGAACACCGCACGAACGAGGCGAAAAAGGTTCTGAACACATGACGTCGACAACAAACACGCACGCACCGGCCCAGATCGGTCGCTTCCGCATCCTGCAGGTGCTGGGCGAAGGCGCCCAGGGCGTGGTCTACCAGGGCTACGACATCCAGCTGGAGCGCCATGTCGCCATCAAGACGGGTCTGTTGAGCGCCGGCGACGACCCCGAGCATTCCGCGCTCCTGCTGGAGAGCGCCCGCACCGCGAGCAGCCTGAGCCATCCGAACATCGTGCAGGTGTTCGAAGTCGGCATGCACGAGTCACAGCCCTATGTCGTATTCGAATACATCGAGGGCAAGAACCTCGCCGACCTGCTCCGCGACCAGGGCGCCCTGCCGGCGGACCGTGCGGTCGTGATGATGAGCCAGATTCTGGCCGGCATCGCGCACGTGCACGCGAACGGCTTCCTGCACGGCGACATCAAGCCGGCCAACATCCTCGTCGGCGCGGACGGCATCCCGCGCGTCACCGACTTCGGCATTTCCCGCCCGGCCCGCCGCGCCGCCGGCGAGATCGTCTGCGCAGGCACGGTGCAATACATGGCGCCCGAATCCGCGAGTGCCGGCCAGGCCGACTACCGCAGCGACGTGTTCGCGCTCGGCCTGCTCTTCCACGAGATCCTCATCGGCAAGCCGGTCTTCGACGCCGCCAACGACTACGCCCGGATTTATCGCATCCTGAACGAACCGGTCACTGCCCCTTCGATGATCGATGCACGCATCGATGCGCAGCTCGACGCCATCGTGCTCAAAGCCGTCGATCGTGCGCCGGAGAAACGCTACGCCGATGCGGGGGCCATGAAGGCGGACCTCGATCGCTACCGCGTGCCGCACGAACCCGCATCCCGGCCCGGCGGCGAAACGACGCACCAGAGCACCTTCAGCTTCCTGCTGCGCCGAATGTCGCTGAAGACGGATTTTCCGGCGCTCAGCGCGAGCTTCGGCCGCATCAACGAACTTACCGCGAAATCCGATCAGGGCTCGCTGCAAGTCATCGCCGATCTGGTCATCCGCGACTTCGCACTCACGCAGAAGTTGCTCAAGGTCGTCAACAGCGCCGAGTTCTCCCTGGGCAAGGTGACCCGCGTCTCCCAGGCGATCTCGATGATGGGCGTCGCCCGTCTGCGCTCCCTGGCGATCGGCATGATGCTGGCCGGCGCGAACCGACGCGGCCCACGTTGCCCCACCATTGCCGCTGCCTTGACCGATTTCTTCGTCGCGGGCGTGATTGCCCGCAACATCGGTCGCGCGATCGGCCTCAAATCGGTCGAAGAGCTGTTCATCTGCGGGATGTTCAGCCGCCTGGGCCAACTGCTCACCCTCTACTACCTCAAGGACGAGCACGACGCGATCCAGCGCCTCATGGCCGATCGCGGAATCGACGCAAACGCCGCATCGAAGCAGGTCATGGGCATGAGTTTCGACGATCTCGGCGTTGCCGTCGCCCAACGCTGGCACTTCCCGGAGGTCATCGTATCGGCGATGCGTGCACTGCCCGCCGGACCGATCGGCCGTGCCCGCGATGCCGATGAGCATATCCACCACTGTGCGGCCTACGCGCGCGAATTGTGCTCGCTCGCGCGCATCGAGAACCAGGAAGCACGAGAAGCCGCATTCGTCGCTCATCTCGCGCGATTCGCTCCAACGATCGACGTCGAACCGATCCAGGTCCGCGCGATTCTCGGCCATTCCATGGATGCGGCCGCGAAATACGTCGCCGCTTCCGAACTGGACATGAGCCCGACGACGCTGCTCGACGGATTGCACCATCTCGCCACTCACGCGACCAACGAAGCGCCGGCGCAGAACACCGACGCGAAGACTCCCGCGCAAGACCGCGAGGCATCAACTTGCAAGAGCATCGGCAACGAGCGCATCGTACCGATTCAAATCCCGATCGCGGGGATGCACGGCAACGCGATGCTCGTCCACGCGTAACACCCGTTCGATACCCGCCGCACCAGGGCCCGTCGAAAGACAGTGGGGTCCGAGGCTGGCGCCGACGGCAGCCCGCCCCTCGGCGATGCGTCCTTTCCGGCGCGCATGACAGAGGCCGTCGTGTCGCACGATAATGGCGCGCATGATCGCGTTGATCCAGGCGCTGCTCGATCCGCGCTGTTACCCGCACCCGGTGCAGCACGTGCAGCTGGTCGAGACACACATCTCCTGGCTATTGCTGACCGGGACGTACGCCTACAAGATCAAGAAGCCCGTGGACCTGGGCTTCGCCGATTTCAGCACGCTCGACAAGCGGCTGCACTGCTGCAGCGAGGAAGTCCGGCTCAACCGCAGATTTGCCCCCGACATATACCTCGGCGTCGTACCGATCGTCGGCACGCCGAACGAACCTGCGGTCGATGCTCCGGGATCCGCGATCGAATACGCGGTGAAAATGCGCGAGTTCGATCAGCGCGATCTCTTCCTGACGCGTTTGCTGGAGCATCGCGTCGATCCCGGCCACATCGACGCGCTTGCGGACGCTTGCGTCGCGTTCCATGCAAACGCCGATACCGCAGCGGCCACGAGTCCGTTCGGTGCTCCGGACGCATTGCTCAGCGACGCATTGGCGAATTTCGACGCCATCGTGCCGCGGATTGCGGACGAGCAGCTGCGAACCCGAATCGATGCGTTGCGCCACTGGACGCTCGCAACACACCAACGACAACAGTCCAGCTTCATTCGTCGCCAGACCGAGAAACGAATTCGCGAATGTCACGGCGACCTGCACCTTCGCAACATCATTCTCGCCCGCAACCGGATCACGCTGTTCGATTGCATCGAGTTCAACGAGCAATTTCGCCGGATCGATGTCATGAACGAGCTGGCGTTCACCGCGATGGACCTGACCGCACAGGGCCGATTCGACTATTCGTGCCGCCTGATCAATCGCTATCTCGAAACGGGCGGCGACTACCATGGGCTCGGCGTGCTGCCGTTCTACCTCGTCTATCGGGCGATGGTACGTGCCAAGGTCGATTGGATCCACGCGGGCCAGAGCGATGTCGGTGAAGATACCCAGGCGCGCGAACGCCAGGATTTCGCGGATCGCATTACCCTTGCGGAACGCTACGCCCAGCCGGCGCATCCGTTCATCGCCATAACGAGCGGACTGTCCGGATCCGGAAAAACGTACCTGAGTCAGCTCGCGCTCGAAAGGACCGGCGCGATCCGGCTGCGCTCCGACATCGAACGCAAGCGCCTGAGCGGCCTCGCCGCGGACGCCTGTTCCGGGTCCGACCTGAACACCGGTCTCTACTCGCCAAGCACCAGCGACCGCACGTTCGAGCATCTCGCGCATCTGGCACGCGTCGTCATCGCTGCCGGCTTCCCGGTCATCGTCGACGCGACCTTCATTCATCACGGGCGACGCACCGTATTCGCCGACCTGGCAGCAACCCTTGCCGTGCCCTTCGTCATCCTTCATTGCCAGGCGCAGAACCACGTCGTCGAAGCTCGCATCGCGAAGCGGCGAGCAGCGAGAGCCGATGCCTCCGAAGCAGATGTGCGGGTGCTGCGGCATCAAAGACAGAGTGCCGAACCCTTCACGCGCGCGGAGCAGGCAGCCGTCATCCAGGTCGATACGGAGAACGACGCAAGCATCGGCGCAGCCCTTGATCGACTGGATCGCCTGAGACGCCGCGTTTGATCGCGGATCGATGAGCGCACGCGCAAATTGCCTTTGCCGGTCCGTCCCGGTAGCATCGCCGCAGGAACAGCGCCGATGACCGAACGACACGACCACCACCAACGACCCACGTACCGCTACTACGACTTCGTCATGGCAGCCTTCGTGGCCGTATTGCTTTGCTCCAACTTGGTGGGCCCGGCCAAGATTGCACAGGCCGATCTGCCGCTCGTCGGCGTCATCACCTTCGGCGCCGGCGTCCTGTTCTTTCCGATCTCCTACGTCTTT
>JBIKKL010000716.1:0-2831 GCA_044360365.1 Burkholderiales bacterium
TACCCTCGCGAACGAGTATCTGCCGCAGATCTTCGGCCGTGGCCACTTCCTCGTGCTCGACCATATCAACAGCCTGCCGCGCCGCCTGCCGGAGATCTATCTCAAGCTGCGCCGCTGATCGCGGGAATTCCAGGAACCTGTGCCGGTCACAGTTTCCTGCTAGTGTCCTGAGTCGGAAACTCGCCGGCCAAACGCGCCGAGCATCGACGCCATGCTTTGTCGGAAATCCTCGCCGGGTGTCCAATCCGGCTGCGGTTTACTTCGCGTTTGGCGCCGATTTCGACACTTTTGTCGCTGACGCAGGTCCGATACCGTTCGGCGAAGTGTCAACGAATCTCCGACTCAGGACACTAGCCAACGAGAAACCACTTACGGATAAACTCCAATTGCTCGCGGCGCGAGCGGTCGGCAGACTGGACTTTACTTCATTGATGGGGACGGGGAAGTGATGCGGCATTTGATCGGTGCAATGTTCGGCTGTGGATTCGCGGTATTGGCCTCGACGGCGTCGGCGCAAACGGAATCGGCAGCGAGTTATCCTTCCAAGACGGTACGCATCATGCTGGGGCCGGGGCCGGGGAGTGTGGCAGACGGCCTCACCCGCGTGATGGCCCAGGCGCTCACCGAAGCTTGGGGCCAGCAGGTCGTCGTTGAAAACCGCTCCGGGGCAGGCAACACCATCGCGCCGGCGATCGTGGCGAAGTCGGCACCGGACGGCTACACGCTGCATCGCTGCGGTGTGGGCGATGCGATCGCGCCGGCGCTCTACAAGAGCTTGTCGTACTCACACCTGCGCGATTTCGCGCTGCTGGCCCGCATCGGGCTGACGCCCAACATCCTGGTGATCCATCCCAGCCTGCCGCCGAAGAATCTGAAGCAGTTCATCGCGTTCGCCAAGGCGAATCCGGGCAAACTCGACTACGGTGCCACGGGGGTCGGGTCGTCGCCCCAGCTTTCGTTCGAACTCTTCAAGTCCATGACCGGCATCGATGTGCTCCACATCGCCTACAAGAGTGCTGCGCTTGCCCAGCAGGATCTCATGGCCGGTCGTGTCGCGTCTCAGATGACCAATCTGCCGAATCACATCGAGACGGTGAAGCAAGGCAAGGTTCGCGCGCTCGGCGTCACGACATTGAAACGCAGTGCCAAGCTGCCCGAGGTGCCGACCATCGCCGAACAGGGCGTGGCGGGCTACGATGTCTCGTCCTGGTACGGGATGTGTGCACCCGTCGGCGTCGACAAGGCCATACAGGCCAAGATCGCGGCAGAGTCGCTGAAGATGCTCGGCCGTCCCGACGTCCGGCAGCGTCTCGACGCGCTCGGCATCGACGTGGAGCCGCAGGACTCCAAGGCGTTCACGGAGTTCTTCCGCATCGAGACCGACAGGTGGGCCAAGGCCGTGCGAGCCGCGGGCATCAAACCCCAGTGATGTCTTGCAGGTGGGGTGTCAAACCGCCAGGGGAATGCGCTCTTCCTCGCAGCCGTAGGCGTGCGGCTGCAGGTGGATCACCGTGTGCAGCGGAATCTGCAGCCGGGTGCATTGCTCGGGCGGAATGTTGTGGAAGTAGGCGTAGATCGCCCGCAGCACCGCCTGATGAGCGACCACCAGCACCGGGCGGCGCGTGCGTTCAAGTTCGATGATGACGGTATCCAGGCGCGCGATGACGTCCTCGTACGATTCGCCGCGCGGATACCGATAGCGAAACTTGTCGCGGCTGCGCGCGGTGAACTCGTTCGGCATCGCTTCCTTGATCTGTTCGTAGGTCATGCCGTCGCAGATGCCGGCATTGATCTCGTCGAGCGCGCGCCAGGGCATGCTGCGCCGACCGAGCATGCCCGCCGTGTGCACGGCCCGACGCAGCGAGCTCGTCCAGATTGCAAGTTCCGAATGGTCGGGAAACCGCTCGTCGATGAAACACGCCAAGGCGCGTGCATAGCGCTGCCCGTCGGGGCTCAGATCGGAGTCGCCTCCGATGCGATCGACCACGTTGTACATGCTCTCGCCGTGGCGGGTGAGCAGGATGGGGCGATCGACCAGATGCAGATTCATCAGAAAGAAGACGAGCCGGCCGTGCAGATAGCCGTCGACCTGACTGACGGTGATGTTGCGACCCGCCCCCGACACCCGCAGGTAAGCGCCCTCGGATTCGGACACCGGTTCGTAGGCCAGGATGTAGTGCTCGATGCGGCGCCGGAAGTCCTCGACGGCGGATTTCTCGTCGACGTTCTCGTAGTCCGGGGAGGAGAGTTTGGTCGCGCGGATGTTGTTCTCGACGATGGCCGGATCGTCGCACTGCATTTCGACGAACAACACCTGCAGTCCCGCCTGCTCGCAGCGTGTGCGGACGAGGGCGCGCCGCTCGACACTGCTGTTCGTGGCATCGTAGATGCCGACGTGGCCGTTGCCGCCTAGCCAGTCGAGCATGTCGTCCAGAGCCTCGATCGCCACCAGCCGCCGCGCCTCGGCGCCCTCGGGGTTGTGCGGATCGAAGAACCCGTGCGGCACCTGCGCGCCGACCCGTGCCCGCCGGTACTGGCCGACATTGAACACACGAGTCTTGTATCCGAGCCAGGACAGATAGCGTTCGATGCGTCGCGCCGTGTAGCTCTTGCCCCGGGCGGGCAGGCCGACCATGACGATGGCGAGCTTCTGATGGGCGGGGCCGTTGGAGTGCATGCGGATATTGTAGGGAAGCGGACAGCGTTGGGCGAGTCGTCGAGGGGGCTTGTCGGCAGGGGAAGTGGGAAGGGGGAAGAGGGAAAAGCCGGACAGGCCGCCGGATGCTGTAGAGCCGAAGGGTGAACTCGGTGATCAGGTCCGACATCGACGG
>JBIKKL010000237.1:0-7103 GCA_044360365.1 Burkholderiales bacterium
CGGATTCGACGTTGCACAGGGTTTCGCCTCCAACGGCTACGGCGCGCACTCGCCCGGAGGCTATGCCCTGGCGGCCGCGGCGCTGACCGAAGTCGTGATGACCGCCTTTTTCCTGTTGGTCATCCTGGGCGCCACAGACCGCCGGGCGCCAGCGGGCTTTGCGCCGCTTGCCATCGGCCTGGCCCTGACACTCATCCACCTCATCAGCATCCCCGTCACGAACACCTCCGTGAACCCGGCCCGCAGCACGGGTGTAGCGGTCTTCGCCGGGGGCTGGGCGCTCGAACAACTTTGGTTGTTCTGGGTGGCACCTTTGGCCGGGGCGCTGCTCGGAGCCGGCATGTACCGCGCTCTGGGAAGCAACGCCGACCAGAATCCGTGACTGCCAGCCACCAAGACGTGAGCCCAATGCGACCGAGCCCTCCGAGAACCCGTGTGCGGCTTGACGATGTTCGCGCGTTGCCGAAGTCTTTTCAGGATGCGCCCAGTGCGCTGTGCGCTTTCCGACCGGTGGCTCGCCCGTGCGCTACCGCTCGGTTCATTCGGTTGTGTACTCGCGATCACCGACTGCCGCAGTTAGCTTTCGTATTCGGCAAGGATGAGATGCGCGAGGCGCTCCCGAGGGCGGTTGACTGTCGGCGCACGCGGCCCGGATACTCGCTGCTTCGCCGCACGCCAAGGAGAACAGGCGTGCCACGGTGTTGACCGATACCAGCGCTGGTTTTGTCGTCGCCATGCACTTCGACGATGCGCCCGAGGGAGAACGAGCGGGGAACCTATGTCCTGTGTTGGAGATTCGTAGCATAAGTGCAAGTCGCTACGATCGATCCCATGCGTGGGAAAAGTGTCGAAATCGGCGCCAGACCCAAAGGAAACCACGCGTAAGTTGGACACCTGGCGAGGATTTCCGACAAAGTATGGCGTCGATTCCCGGTGCTTCAATGACACGAATCTCCAACACAGGACACCAGGCACTCAGTCGAGTACCGCAAGAATCCTGAAGAGAGCACCATGAGCACGTGTGCCTTGCCGAAGATCACCGCCTACATCATCGCCTTCAACGAAGCGCAGAAAATCGCCGCAGCGGTGAACAGCGTCCTTTGGGCCGACGAAATCATCGTCGCCGATTCAGGCAGCACCGACGGCATGGTGGAGATTGCCGAGAGCCTCGGCGCGCGCGTCATACAGGTGCCTTTCAAGGGGTTCGGCGATTTGCGCAATCAGGCGATCGATGCCTGCTCTCATGATTGGATTTTCAGCCTCGATGCCGACGAGCGATGCACGCCGGAGGCTCGCGACGAGATCCTGCATGTGATCGCAGATCCCAACAGCCTCGACATGTATTTCATGCCGCGCAGAAATTTCTTCATGGGTCGGTGGATCGAACATTCCGGCTGGTATCCGAACTACCGGCAGCCCCAGCTCTTTCGGCGGGGCAAGATGCGCTACACGATGGAGCCGGTACACGAGGGCTACGTCCCGCAAAGCGACCGTCCGGAAGGTCATCTGCGGAATCCGATCTGGCAGATCCCGTTCAAGAACCTGCATGAGGTCGTACACAAGGCCAACCGCTATTCGAGCCTCGGCGCCGAGAAACTCACCCTTCGAGGCCGCAAAGGCAGCATGGGCAAGGCCTTGACGCATGGCCTGTGGTCTTTCATCAAGCACTACATTTTCAAGCGTGGATTTCTCGATGGCTGGCCGGGTTTCGTGATCGCTTTCGGCAACTTCGAAGGTACCTTCTACCGCTATGCCAAAGGCTATGAGATGGATCAGGCCTGGAAAGTACCGGAAGCGCCTCCGCTTCATCGCCCCTGAGAGCGCCTTTCCCGACTTAGAATGGGCGCAGCCCGCATGCTTCATGGCTGGCAACCGTGTGTGCGGATTGAACGCGCACCGCGCCCGGAAGCGCGCCCCTGCGACGCCCGGCACGGCTTACTCCAGACGGATTCCTGCCTCCTGGACGATCTTCCTGATGCGCGGGATCTCGGCACGGATGATCGCATCGAACTCCACCGAACCGAGCGGAGCGGCTTCGATGCCCTGCTTGAAGAGACTCGCCCTGACCTCCGGCAGCCCGAGCGCGCGCACGATCTCCGCACCGAGCCGGTTGATGATCTCGGGCGCAATCGCCGAACGTGCGAATACGCCGAGCTTGCCGCTCAACTCGAACTCCGGATAGCCCGATTCCGCCATCGTCGGCGTGTCCTTGACCAGGGCAGAACGCAGTTGCGACGTCACGGCCAGATCGCGCAGCTTGTTGTTTTTCAGGTGCGGAATGGCAGTGGCGATGGTGGCGATCAAAATTGGGTTGTGCCCACCGAGCACGGACATCGCCGACGGACTGCCGCCCTGGTAGGGCACGTGCACGATGTCGATCTTGGCCACCTGCTTGAGCAGTTCACCGGTGACGTGCTGCGAACTGCCCGGACCATTGGTGGCGTATGTCAGCTGACCGGGGCGCGATCGAGCCAGGGCCACGAGTTCCTTGATGGATTTCACCGGCAGCGACGGATGCACCGCAATGACATAAGGATCGGCACCTATCCGCGCCACGCCGACGAAATCCTTCTGCGCATCGAACGGCAGCTTGGTACGCATCGCCGCATTGGCGATGAAGGTGAATCCGGCGATGAGTATCGTATGCCCGTCGGCCGGTGCGCGTGCGACCAGTTCGGTACCGATCATCGTGCTGGCGCCTGGTCGGTTCTCCACCAGCACACTTTGCCCCAGCGCCTTGGAGAGCGGATTTTGCAGTGCGCGCGCAGCCACATCGACCGACCCGGACGGCGTGAAGGGCACGATGATCCGTATCGGCTTCGACGGGAAAGGCTGTGCGCCGGCAATCCCGCCGACGCACACCGTGCTCAGCGTGAGTGTCGCAACAAACGTGGGGCGTCGCATCAGGTGCTCCTCGGTCAGTGAACGCTGAGCGGTCCAGGCTCCTCCGGCAGGCCATTCTCTGGCCCGAGGTGGTTCCGCGGAGTTCGACAGCGCTTCGTCGATGCCGAGCGACGCTCTGCGGGCCAAGCTGCCTTGGGGGAGGGACTGCGGTTCGAAGTAAACGCTCTTCGGCGTCACGCCGTCAAGAGCGTGATGTGGCGTCGGGTGTCGTAGCGCTCGATCCAGCCGAGACCGCCCCAGGCACCGATGACAACGTGCCAGGCCATGCAGGGCTTCGCGCACGATCCCACCAGACAATCGAAGGACAGCAGTTCCAAAGTACCGTGCGTACTACCCGGCATCCACCAGAGTGCGCGACCTTGGTACGAGCCACGATTGCTCCTTCTACCAGGATGCTCCTTGCCGGCGGCATCGGCCGGATCGCGCCCAGGCCGCTCGCCTCACGCGCTCATGTCGCGTGGCCGAACGATACCAGTGCGCCCTACTTGATCTTCGCCCCCCGGATGATCTCGGTATAGCGCGCGGTTTCCGACAACAGCAGCCGGTTCATGTCATCGGCCTTGCCCGGCCATGCATCGACACCGGCCGCGACCAGACGCTTCTTCAGATCGGCGGATTCCAGCGCACGTATCGTCTCGCGCGAGAGCCGTGCGACGATCTCCTGCGGCGTGCCCGCGGGCGCGAACAATCCGTACCAGATCGACATGCGAAAATCCGGTACACCGGCTTCCTTCGAGGTCGGCACGTCCGGCAACACGGCGACACGATCCTCCGAGAGCACGACGATGGGTTTCACCCGGCCAGCACGAATGAGCGGAAGGGCCGGTGCGACACCGACGACGACTTGATCGACTTCGCCGGACGTGAGCGCCACCGTCGCGAGCGCGGCCCCCTTGTACGGGACATGCAGCAGGTCGAGTTTCTGCGAGAACATCAGCGCCGCGTTGGCGAGGTGATTGGTCGTACCCGCACCGCCCGAGCCGAAACTCAGCTTGCCCGGATGCCTGCGCGCGAGCGCGATGAAGTCCTTCAGCGTCTTCACCGGTACGGACGGATGCACCACCATCACGTTCTCGATCGTGCCCACGCGCGCGATGGCGACGAAGTCCCTGATCGGGTCGAAGGCGACGTTGTCGTACAGCAGGGGCACGAGCGAGATTGCCGGAGAAGTGAGCAGCACGGTGTAACCGTCGGGAGCGGCCTTCGCTGCGGCGGCGATGCCGAGACCGCCCCCCTGGCCGACCCGATTGTCGGGAATGAGGTTCTGGCCGAGCTGCTCGCCGAGCTTGATGCCAACGGTGCGTCCGACGATGTCGCTCGCGGCACCCGCCGCGAACGGCAAGATCATGCGGATCGGCTTCGAGGGATAGCCTTGGGCGGGCGCATTGCAGGCCGCCAGCGCGATGCAACCTCCCACGAAAACAGAACTCGCTCCACGACGCGCCATAGCGCTGCTCCTCCGAAAACAGTTGGATGCCGATGCCGACCCGCCGCATGCCGGTCGTCCCACGTCATCTCACGATGGCGGGGATCATAGCCCATCGCGGGCACGGCTCATTGCCCTGACTGACACGACGACGACGCATCCCCTATCATCCTGGCACACGAACCATTCGGACCGGAGCGTACCGTGAACTCGCCCAACGACCTCTCGCAGCCCAGCGGCGCAGACGCCGATCTCGTCGCACTGAGCATCGCCGACGCACGTGCACTCGGGCGCCACGCCCTGCGCAAGAGCGGCTATGACGCGCAGGAGATCGACATCATCGTCGACCACCTGATCGATGCCGACCTCTGCGGCTACCGCGGCTCGGGGCTCGCGAAGATCCTTGCCATCGTCGACAACCCCAAGAGCGCCAACGCGCACGGCGAGATCCGCATCGTGCACGAGACGCCGAGTTCGGCCATGCTCGACGGCGCCAATCTCGTGGGCTACGTCCCCGTCTATCGCGCAACCGAGATCGCCATTGCGAAGGCCAGATCGCACGGCATGGCGTTGGTCGGTGTGCACAACGCGTTCTTCAGCGGCCGCAACGCGTACTACATCGAGAAGATCGTGCAGGCGGATCTGGTCGGCATCCACACGTGCAGTACGCAGCCGCGCGTGGCCCCCATGGGCGGGAAGGTACCGGGACTCGGCACGAACCCGATCGCCGTCGGCCTGCCGTCGACGCGCGGCCCGGTGATCTTCGACATCGGCACGGCAGCGATGCGCTTCGGCGAGACACACATACGCAAGGCGCTCGGCGAATTGCTGCCCGAGGGTGTCGCGATCGATTCGGAGGGCGTACCGACACGCGACCCCGCTACCGCACTGGCTGGCTGCCTGCTGCCCTTCGGCGGGCATCGCGGCTACGTGCTCTCGTTCGCGATCCAGGCGCTCGGCCTGCTGTGCGGTGCGACGCGCCCGCGCGGGCAGGTTCAGGACTACGGCTTCCTCTTCCTCGCGATCGACCCGAACATCATGCTGCCGGTGGCGCAGCTCAAGCAGGAGATGACCGAGCTGGTCGACCGGATGCGCGCCACGCCGACAGCGCCGGGCGTCGATGCGATCCGGATACCGTCCGAGCGCGCATTTGCGGAACGCGCGCGACGCATCGCGGCCGACCGCATCGAGATCGGGCGCGCGGTGCACGCACAGCTGCTGGCGATCTAGCAGCCTGTCGGTCACCGCAGCGCCGCCATGAATCCGGATCAACGGTGCGCAGGGCTGGGTCACTTCCGAATGACAGCTGAGGCGTGCGCGATAAATTCACTGAGAGTGTAGCGATCCCGGATTCGTCGCGAGCGGCTATGCGTTTGTCGAAGCGCCTTCATCGATGGATCCGTCAATGGATGCGCGTCGACTTCGAGTGGGCCCAGTGGATCGGAATTCGGTCGGCGCCAACACAGACCATCGAGCTCGAGGCTCGTTTGGGTAAGCGCCTCCTTGAAGATGGTTTCGTTTCCAGCCTCCCCCGGCGACTCAAGTGAGCCAACACGAAGCCGTTACGCACGAGATGGCGCGTTGCCGGGACGCGCGACTGTCGAGAGATCGCCATGGACCTTCGGATTCGCCTGGTCGCGCTGGGAATCGGCGCGTTCCTTGTCTATGAGGTTTGGCGCGCGTTCGGGGATCGAGCGGACGCAGAGCCAGGCTGGATCGCCGCCCTGATGGGAGAAACCCTGGAGCAGCAAGCAACTCCGATCCGCTTCTGGGCATTCGTGATCTGCGAGAGCGGGTTGGGCGCAGCCTTCATCGTCTGCGCCTTTCTGCCGCCAGCGCAGATGCGCGCCCTGATGAACTCGCTGGTGCTCTGAGGCCCGCCACCGGCAAGTCGCCCACGCGAGTAGTGGAGTAACCGCCTTCTCTGGTCGACCCCGAAGGCGACGCAAGCCGGACGTACTGTAGTGAAAAAAGAGTGTCCTGAGTCGGAAATTCGCTGACCAAAAACACCGACAATCGGCACCATGCTTTGTCGGAAATCCTCGCCAGGTGTTCAACCTGGCTCTGGCTTACTTCGCGTCTGGCGCCGATTTCGACACTCCGATGCAGCAGCGATAGCGTTCGGCAATGTTTCAACGTATCTGCGACTCAGGACACTAGCAGCCAACCACCTCGACGAAGAAATCGCGACACAGCACCGGGAACAACGCTGGCTCTTCCAACAAGAAAAGGCTGCCGCGGTTCTCTGCGAGCTTCAATCGAGAGCCCGGAATCCTTGCGTGTAGCAAGACGGCCATCTGTGGTGTCGGCCCAACGAAACCGACATCGAGCCCGGGGCCGACTACCATAACAGGTACCTGGAGCTTCTCGAGTTCTGAATCGTCTACCCAGATACCCCGGAGTGCGCGGATCCATTGTACGGCTCGCCGGGTATCGGTCCTGATGAAACGGTCTCCGGTCATGCGTGCGTCGACCAGGGCTTTTACCTTGTCAAAGTTCGCGTAAATAAATTCAGGACTGAATCCGGACATGAACCAGTAGTAGGAATACCGTTCGCGCCCGCCCTGCTCCATTAGCGTTTGCATGAACTCGAATCCCTTTTCCAGGGGGCGCATATCAGGCAGCGGATAGAAGGGGCTAAGTAGCGTGCACGATCGGAGTCGTTCCGAATGATCCACGGCACAGCGCAGAGCAACGTGTGCGCCGCCCGTCCAGCCGATTATGTGGAAGGCTGGAAAGCCCAGTCCTTGCGCGATGCGCACGCAATCCTCCG
>JBIKKL010000238.1:0-7099 GCA_044360365.1 Burkholderiales bacterium
CCATGCAGGAGATCACCCGCCAGCTCGTCATCGTCGGTCGCGTACAAGGCGTAGGCTATCGTCAGTCCTTGCACCGGAAGGCTGCCGCCCTCGAGATTCGCGGGTGGGTACGCAACCGTCTCGACGGGAGCGTCGAAGCGGTAGTGCAGGGCACCCCCGAAGCAGTTGCCGCCGTCATGGCCTGGGCGCGACACGGTCCACGCACGGCGGCCGTCGAGCGGGTCGACGTCGAACCGGGCGAAGGCGCCTTCGAGTCCTTCGAGGTGCGCCCGACTGCGTAGCCCAGGAAATTCCGGCAGCGCCGATCGCGCCGTGAACGCAAGGCATCGCCCCCTTCGCCACTTCACCCTTCACCTTTCACGCTGGACCAGACGAAGTCAGGTCCAGCATGTGAAAGCTCTTGGAAATACCCCTTCCGCTGTGCGACCATAGCGAAAACGCCGCGACCTGTGCTCGAAACTGAAGACCACACGGTCGCCGCCATTCGACTCCTTTCCACAAGGTGAACAGGCATGAAGGATGAAACGCGAACGATTCAGCGCGCCGCCGGATCGCAACGCTCGCTCCGCGCTCCGTCCGGCACGCAGAGCATTCAGCGCGCCGCGCGATTGCTGCGCGAACTGGCCGCACGGAACCGCCAGGGCATGCGCCTCATCGACGTCGCACAAAGCTCCGGCCTGCAGCGCCCGACCGTGCACCGCATGCTGAAGTGCCTTGCTGCCGAAAATCTCGTCTCCCAGGATCCACAATCGCGCCGCTACTTCCTAGGCCCGCTGGTATTCGAACTGGGCATCACGGCGGGCCCTCGCTTCAACATCCGCGATCTGTGTACCGATGCCCTGGACCGCATCGCCGCCGAAACCGGTGACACCGTGTTCCTCACGATCCGCAGCGGCGACGATTCGCTGTGCGTCGATCGGCGCGAGGGTGCGTTCCCGATCAAGACGTTCACCGTGGATGTCGGAGTGCGGCGCCCTCTCGGCGTAGGCGCCGGCAGTCTTGCGATCCTCACCGCACTGCCCGAAGAGGAGATCGAGGAGACCGTCTCGCGCGTCGCCAACCGCCTGCCTGCCTTCGGCCGCCTCACAGCGAGCGAACTTCTGGCCCTGGTCAAGCGTGCACGCAAGGTCGGCTACGTGCTGAACGATGTGCGGACGTTGTCTGGCGTCACCGCCATCGGCGCGCCGATCTTCGACCCGATCGGGCGTCCGGTCGCGGCCATCAGCGTGTCGGCCATCACGTCGCGCATGACAACGACGCGACAGCGCGAACTTGCAGAAGTGCTTCGCCGCGAGGTTCGCGCCATCGAGAAGCGCCTGGCGCGCTGACATGATCGTTCGCGCAGCCTCGAACGAGGCTGCGCATCACATCGGCATAGTGACCATGAACCCCATTTCAATATCTGTCGGCGCACTGCTCGTAATCGCGGCAGGCTCGAGTCTCGCCCAGTCCGCATCGAACTATCCGAACAAAGCCGTCCGCATGATCGTCCCGTTCGCCGCCGGCGGCGGCACCGATGTCGTGGCACGCGCGGTTGCATCGAAGCTCTCCGAAGTCTGGGGACAACAGGTCATCGCAGACAACCGCCCCGGCGGTTCCACGATCATCGGCATCGATCTCACGGCAAAGTCGCCCCCCGACGGCTATACGCTCGCCATGGCCAGCACGAGCTATGGCATCAATGCCTCGTCGGGACGCAAGCTTCCCTACGATCCACACAAAGACCTTGCGTACGTGGCCCAGACGGCGCTGCAGCCCTACGTCATCACGGTGCATCCTGCGCTGCCCGTAAAGACGGTCAAGGAGTTCATCGCGCTCGCCAAGGCACGACCGGGGGCGCTCAACTATGGTTCGCCCGGCGTAGGCAGCGGCAGTCACCTCGTGGTGGAACTGTTCCAGATCGTGACGGGCACTCGGATGGTCCTGGTTCCGTACAAGGGTTCGGCGCCGGCGCTCGCCGACTTGATCGGCGGTCAGACCCAGTTCATGTTCGCCACCATCCTCGCGGTCGCGCCGCATTTGAAATCAGGCAGACTCAAAGGCCTTGCGACGACCGGCTCGAAGCGCTCCCTCGCGCTGCCCGAACTGCCGACAGCCATCGAAGCGGGCGTCACGGGCTACGCCCCCATCTCCTGGACCGGCATCATGGCGCCGGCAGCGACCCCACAGGACATTCGAGACAAGATCCAGCGCGATATCGTCAAGGTGATGGCGACGCCGGAAGTGCGCAAGCGGCTCGAAGCCGACGGCGGCGAACCTGTTTCCGGCACGTCCGCCGACTTCGCCGCCCTGATACAGGCCGAGATCGCGACCTGGACCAAGGTTTTCAAGACGACCGGCATCAAACCGGAATAGGTTCCTGCCGTGCGCCGATGCGGTCGGCGCCACCGATCACGCAAACCGCCCCGAGACGCGACTTCAGCGCTCGACCATCGCCGGCTGGCGCTGAGCGTTGGCCGGAACGGTGGCGGCCGTGAGCGTACTGACGTTCGCCAAGGTTTCACAGCGCTGCGCAAGATCGAGCAAGGCTTTCGCGCCGGGTGTGCCCAGCACGCGACCGGCACAGTCCATGAATTTCTCGACAGCCATCGCCTCGGTCACTGGCCATTCGGGCGACCCGGGCACCCGATCGACGCGCATGGCATAGCGTCCGTTCGAGGTCTCGATCTCGATATCGCTGTAGCCCACCACACCGGAGTAGGTTCCCTCGGCGGGTATGCGATAGCGTTCGACCTTCGCCATCAGTTGCCTTACCGGCGGGCGCATGACCATCGCGTCGGTGAACGTCTCGAGCGTCAAACGACGATCGTGCAACAGGGCGGCCATGACGTATTCGATACTGAACTTGCCTTCGAGCCCGGTCGTCGGATTCGTGCTCACGAGCGCCGTATCCGAACCGGGCAGGAACCCGACGCGTACACGCGTGACATCCTCGGCGCGGATGTCGTTCTTGCCCATGAGTTCGAGCGTGCCGCCGATCGGTCGGTGGTTGCAATAGCAGCAGGGCCAGTTCTTGACGTAGATGCCGGGACTGATCGCCTGCCAGGGCTGCCCCATGCGGGCGATCAATTCGCCGAGCGGCTTGCAGTCCTCGCCCCCGTAGGTCGAAAAGAAGTTTTTGTCACCGTCGAAGATCGCCGGGTCGGCCGTGAACCCTCGCTGCGCCATCAGCGCGGAAAACACGCCGACGCGCGCTGCGTGGCCCGCGTGAAACGGCTTCGTCATCGTACCGAAGTTTCGCACCAGCCCGGACACCTGCGACGCCGCCAACCCGAACGCGCGACACATCGCATCGACGTCGAGTTCGAGCAGGCGCCCGGCGACCGCCGTCGACGTGAACGCACCCATCGTCGCCGTCGAGTGCCAGCCTCGCAGGTAATGCGCTTGTCCGACGGCTTGTCCGAGCACACCTCCGACTTCGAGACCCACGACGAGGGCTTCGAGTACCGCCTTGCCCGACGAACCGTTCATCTCGCCCAGCGCAAGTGCGGCCGACACCATCGGTGCGCTCGGATGCCCGCGCAAGGTAGGAAGGCTATCGTCGAAATCGAGTGCATGCGCACATGTGCCGTTGACGAAGGCGGCTTCGACGGCCGTCGTCGTGAGATGCGCCCCCCAAACCGTCGCCTGATTGGAATTGCCTGCGTCCCGAGCCCACCCGTGAGCGATCTCACCCACCTCTTCCAGCGTGCCGGCGATACCGACGCCGAGCGTATCGATCAGTGCTGCACGAGCGGACGCAAGCGCCTGCGCGGGAATGTCTTGGGTGTCGACGATGAAGGATGCGAGTTGGTGGGTGGACATTGTTTCCCTTTCGGCTGATCACTGATAAACAATCTCGACGTTCGTTCGGCTCACCCACGCAGACAGCGACTGCACCAGCTCGTCCGCCGCATTGACGCGCCACTCCTCGGGCAGGCGGATCTCGCAGCTCGCATCACCGTTCGTGTATTCGATGGCGATCGGGCATGGCCCGGGACGGTGCGGGGCGAGCAGTTCCTTCAGCTTGCGCCCGCTCGAGTCGCCGTTGCAGCGGATGCGAATCATGCGGACGAAGCGATTGCGCGCAGCATCCAGATCGAGCACGTTTTCGGCAATCACTCGCAGGGAAGTGCTTTCGGACTCCTCGCCGTTGCCCCCGCGCCGGAACTGGCGCACCTTCGCCTCGACGACGATGAGCGTGTCTTCCACGAGGAGCTTGCGACAGCGATCGAACAGTTCGTTGTAGACCGTGACCTCGAGCTTGGTGCGGCCATCGCTCAGATTCACGATCATCATGCGTCCGTTCTGCGAGTTCTGGACGCGCATGGATTCGATGATGCCGGCGATGAGATGCGTCTGCTGCGCAGACTCCCATCCGCCGCTCACCGATGCCAGGCTGCCGAGCGAATTCTTGATGAAATGCCTGATCTCGTCGCGGTACGCGTTGAAAGGGTGCCCTGACAGATAAAACCCGAGTGCGGTCTTCTCTTCCTTCAGCCACTGCCGTTCTTCCCACGGCGCCATGTCGACAAGGGGCAGCTCTTCGTCGATCTCCTCGCTGCCGCCGAAGAGGCTCTGCTGATTCGCCGCAGCCGCAGCCCGTTCGGCCTCGTCCATGGCCATGCCGACCGTTGCGACCAGTGCCGATCGACGGTTGCAAATGCTGTCGAACGCACCGGCACGAATGAGCGATTCGATGGCGCGTCGGTTGACCAGGCGCCGATCGACACGCCGGCAGAAGTCGAAGAGGCCCTTGAATGGCCCGTCCTGGGTACGCGCTTCGACGAGGCTCGCAATGGCTGATTCTCCAGTGCCCTTGACCGCACCGAGGCCGTAGCGGATCGTCTTCTCGTCGATGGGAGCGAATCGGTACACGGACGCATTGACGTCCGGGGGGAGTACCTTCAAGCCGTTGTCCGCGGCATCCTCGACGAAGATGCGGACCTTGTCGGTGTCGTCCATGACCGCCGACAAGTTGGCGGCCATGAACGCGGCCGGATGGTGCGCCTTCATGTATGCCGTGTGATAGGCGACCAGCGCGTACGCCGCAGCGTGCGACTTGTTGAACCCGTAGCCGGCGAACTTCTCCATCAAGTCGAAGAGCTGCTGCGCGCGCGCCTCGGTCAGGTCGTTCGTCAGCGCACCCGCCAGGAAGATATCGCGCTGCTCGGCCATCTCTTCGGGCTTCTTCTTGCCCATCGCGCGCCGGAGCAGATCCGCCCCGCCCAGCGTATAGCGGCCGATCACCTGAGCGATCTGCATCACCTGCTCCTGGTACACCATGACACCGTAAGTGGGGCCCAGGATGGATTCGAGCCGCGGATCCAGATACTCGACCTTCTGCCGGCCGTGCTTGCGATCGATGAAGTCGGGGATGAGATCCATCGGACCGGGACGATAGAGCGCAACGAGAGCAATGATGTCTTCGAAGCGGTCGGGACGGGCGCGCTTGATGAGATCGCGCATGCCGCGGGATTCCAGCTGGAACACGGCCGTGGTGTTGCCGTTCGAGAGCAGCCGATACGATGCGATGTCGTCGAGCGGCACGCGATTCAGATCGAACTCGACATCGTGTGCCGCACCGATGCCGCGCTGCGCGAGATCGCGCACGTTCTTCACGGCCCAGTCGAGTATGGTGAGCGTCGTGAGCCCCAGGAAGTCGAACTTCACCAGGCCGATCTTTTCGACATCGTCCTTGTCCAGCTGCGACACCGCGGCTTCTGCGCCTTGCGCGGTATACACCGGACAAAAATCCGTGAGCTTGCCCGGCGCAATCAGCACCCCGCCCGCGTGCATGCCGACATTGCGCGTCAGGCCTTCGAGCACCCCGGCCAGCTCGAGCAGATCCGCCACTTCCTCTTCGTTGCGCTCTCGCTCGGCGAGCTGGGGCTCCATCTCGCGCGCCATCTGCAGCGTGATGTTCTTCCCCGGCTGGAAGGGGATCAGCTTCGCCAGTTGATCGCAGAAGTTGTAGCCCAGATCGAGCACACGACCCACGTCGCGCACGACGGCACGCGCAGCCATCGTACCGAAAGTGGCGATCTGCGAAACGCTGTCGGCGCCGTACTTCTGGCGCACGTAGTCGATGACCCGGTCGCGTCCTTCCTGACAGAAATCGATATCGAAGTCGGGCATCGATATCCGCTCGGGATTCAGGAAGCGCTCGAACAGAAGATCGTACCGGAGCGGATCGAGATCCGTGATGCAAAGGCTATAGGCCACGAGCGAACCGGCCCCCGACCCTCGCCCCGGCCCGACCGGAATGCCATTGTTTTTCGCCCAGTTGATGAAGTCGGCGACGATGAGAAAGTAACCCGGGAAGCCCATCTTGATGATGGTGCCCAGTTCGAATTCGAGCCGTTGCGTGTACCGCGGCATCTCCTGCTCGCGCGCAGCCTCGTCCGGGTACAGCATCTGCATCCGCGCCACGAGCCCTTCTCCCGCGCGCAGCCGCAGATAATCTTCCAGGCTGATGCCGTCCGGCGTCGGAAAGAGCGGCAGCTTGCTCTTTCCGAGCTCGATCATGAGATTGCAGCGCTTTGCGATCTCGACGCTGTTCGCCAGGGCCTCGGGCGCATCGGCGAACAGCTGTGCCATCTGCGCCTGCGACTTGAAGTACTGCTCCTGCGTAAAGCTCTTCGGCCGGCGCGAATCGCCGAGCACGTAACCTTCGGCGATGCAGACACGCGCCTCGTGGGCCCGAAACTCGTCCGGGCGCATGAACTGAATCGGGTGCGTTGCGACCACCGGCAATCCTTCCTGCGACGCGAACCGCAGGGAGGCTCGTGCCAGCGCGTCGGTGACGGGATCGCCGGTACGCTGAACTTCGACGTAGAACCGCCCCGGAAACGACGTGCTCCACTGCCGGGCGATCTGCCGCGCCTGTTCGAGGTTCTCGTTGATGAGCGCGTGGCCGAGATCGCCGAAACGCCCGCCGGAGAGGCAGATCAGTCCTTCGGTGCTTTGGGCATCGAGCCAGGCCCGATCGATTTCGGCACGGCCACGATACTGATTGAAGCGATACGCGCGCGACAGGAGCTCCGAAAGCGCGAGATAGCCTCCCCGCGACTGGCACAACAGCAGCACCCGGGCGGGCTTTTCTCGATCTTTCGCGTTG
>JBIKKL010000240.1:0-7068 GCA_044360365.1 Burkholderiales bacterium
TGAGTCTCACCGGTCATCCCGACGACGCCCCCGGCGGCGGGCCGATGAAGATCGGTGCCTCGGTCGTCGATCAGTCGACCGGGCTCTACGCGTGCATTTCGATCCTTGCCGCTCTGCGCGAGCGCGATCGCAGCGGGCTCGGGCAGCACATCGACATGGCGCTCATCGATGCGGCGGCGACGCTCGGCGCGCACCAGGCATCGAACTTCTTCCAAAGCGGGCGCCTGCCCCAGCGCATGGGCAATTCCTCAGCCGGCATCATGGTGCCTTACGAGACGTTCAAGTGCGCGGACGGCCATCTCGTCGTCGCATGCGGCAACGACAAGCAGTGGCGCGACCTGTGCGCGGCGCTCGATCGCAACGACCTCGCAGCGCATCCCGACTTTCACTCGCCTTCGGCGCGCTCGACGAATCGTCTGCGCATCCTCGAAGCACTGCGCCCGTGCTTTGCGGCGCAGAGCGTGGACGCGCTGCAGGCGAAGCTCGATGTGGCCAGCGTGCCGAATGGTCGCATCAACAACGTGCAGCAGCTCTACGAGATGCCGCAGGTGCAGCACCGGGGCATCAAGGTGAGCGTGCCGCGCAGCGATGGCGTCCAGGTGGCCGGCGTGGCGAGCCCGGCGCGGTTGCAGGCGACGCCGCCGACGTACCGAGCCGCGGCGCCGCGCCTGGGTGAACACACCGGGGACGTGTTGTCGGAGTGGCTCGGCGTCGACGACGCTGCGATCGATGTGATGCGGCGCGAAGGCGCGTTTGGCTACTGAGGGAACGACCGACCGCCGTGCCGGGCCAGGACGGCTCGGCTTCGAGTTCTAAGGTGTGCCGTTGTTCGAAGACGGTGATAACGCAAAGCGCTGGAGTTCAAACCGGGGTTCGTAGAGCAGGTAGTCGGTGGACAGCTGTGCAATGCTCGGGCAACCGAGCAGGCCCAGCACGCGGCGCACTTCGGTTCCCAGGATGTCGATGGCGCGCTTCGCACCGGCCTCTCCGGCCAACGCGACGCCGTACAACGCGGCACGACCGACGAACACCATGTTCGCCCCGAGCGCGATCGCCTTGACGATGTCCGAGCCGCGGCGAAAACCGCTGTCTGCCATGATGGTGAAGTCGGGGCCGAGCGCTGCACGGATCTGCGGCAGCACTTCCATGGGCGACACCGCGCCGTCGAGCTGGCGTCCGCCGTGGTTCGAGACGAAGATGCCGTCGGCGCCGGCATCGCGGGCGGCCAGGGCGTCGTCGGGCCGCAGTATGCCTTTGACGTAGAGCTTGTGCGGCCAGAGGCTGCGCAGCCAGCGGACGTCGTCCCAGGTGAGCGAGTCGCGATGGGCGCGCGATTCCGCACGCGATTTGGCGACGATCTTTCCGCCGACGTTGGTGTCGAGATTGCGGTAGCGCGGGACGCCGGATTTCCACAGGGTCCGCAAAAACACGTTGAACAGCCAATGGGGATGCATGAGGCCGTCGAGCATCGTCGATCCGTTGAGCTTGTACGGAACCGTGAACGCGTTGCGTTCGTTGTACTCGCGATTGGCGGGGACCGGTATGTCCGTAGTCATGACGAGGGCCTGGTAGCCCGCATCGCGCGCCCTCAGCACGAGCCGTTCGGCAGCGACCCGGTCCTTCGACATGTAGAGCTGGAACCAGAGCTTGCCGCCGGCCTCACGGGCGACGTCCTCCATCGGCTCGAACGAGGACGTCGAGAGGATGAACGGAACATTGGCTGCGCTTGCGGCTCGGGCGATGGCGGTCTCGCCGCGGTGGCAGTACAGCCCGGCGGCACCCGTGGGCGCAATGCCGAACGGAAAGTCGAAGGTATCGTCGAAGATTCGGGTTTGCGTACTGCGCGTCGATACGTCGACCAGCGTGTGCGGACGAAACCGGATGCGGTCGAACACGTCGCGATTGTTCTGCAGCGTCCGGAAGTCTTCGGCGCCACCCGCCATGAACTCGAACGCGACGCGGGGTACGCGCTTCTCGGCGTAGCGGCGCAGGTCGTCGATGGTCTGGATGCGGCGATCATTGATCTTCATGGGTCGGCCGGCTTATCGTCGAACGTGCTTCACGACCCGCCGGTTGCGTCCCCACGGGCCTGCACGCACGACGTAGATGTCCCCGTGAGAATCGCCCCAGATGCCATGGCACGACTTGTACATGGCGTCCCCCCACTGTGCGAGCCGGTTGCCCTGCATGTCGAGGATGCTGATCATTCCGCTGTTGTGCTCGGGGATGTAGACGATGTCGTCGCGGTCGACGTAGATGATCGCCGGGCCGATCAGTTCCGTGGGCCAGATTTCCAGGAGCTTGCCTTGCTGGTCGAAGATCTGCACCCGATTGTTCTCGCGATCGGCCACCAGGAGGCGGCCGCGGCGATCGATCCAGATCGAGTGCGGCAGATTGAATTGCCCCGGTGCGCTGCCCGGTTCACCCCACGAGAACATCAGCGTGCCGTCCGGCGCGAACTTGTGCACACGTGCGTTGCCGTAGCCGTCGGTGACGAAGATGTCGCCGTTCGGCGCGACGTCGATGTCCGTGGGCAGATTGAAGGGTTCGGCGCCGCGCTTGACCTCGACCCACGCATCGGAGCGGAAGTTCGTCGGGGATACCCCGGTGTCCGAGCGGTAACCGCGCTTGCCGATCGTGCGCAGCAGTTTGCCCTCGGTCGTGAAGAGCATCATCTGCGCGAGGTCCCGATCGACGAGCCAGAGGTTGTCGTCCTTGTCGGCACGAATGATGTGCGGGAAGTCGAACAATCCCGCTCCCCACGAGTGCAGATAGCTGCCGTCGCGATCGAAGACCACGACCGGATGTTCCTTCGAGCGATTGAAGCAGTACACGCGATCCTTCGAGTCGACCGTCACCGAGGCCGCGAGCAGCGTGATGTGCTCGGGCACGCGTGCCCAATCCTCGATCACATCGTAAGTGTGCTTGTCCGTTCCGACGATTTGCGATGCACTCGACATCGAAGCTCCTTTGCGTGGATTGTGGCGGGGGCGTCAGGGTTTGAGGCCGAGTCGTTCGATCGCGGACTTCTCGATGGCCGAGCGTTCGCGCGCCCACTTTTGATAATCGGCGGTAGACAGATACGCTGTGTTCATTTCGAAGCGTTCCAGGGTCTTGAGGAAATCGGGGTCCTTGAGGGCATGCCGAAAGGCATCGTGGAGTGTCGCGACGACCCTGGGATCCATGTTCTTCGGCCCGGCAATGCCGAATGGGGAGCGCGTCGATACGCCGTAGCCGAGCTCCATCCACGTCGGGACATCTGGGAAGCGCGGGAACTTGCTGCCCGTGGCGACGAGGAGGCGCATGCGGCCATCCTGCACGAATTGCATCCAACCGCCCGAACCGCCGGATGCGTGCACCTGTCCGCCCAGCAAGGCGTTGCTCGCCTCGGGACTGCTCTTGTAGGGGATCATGGTCCATTGGATGCCGAGCTTCTGGCCGATCTCAGACCATGCGAGATGCTGGATGCCGCCCACGCCGGTGGTGGCGTACGAGATCTTCTGCGGGTTCGCCTTGGCGTAATCGACGAACTCCTGCCACGTCTTCCAGGGTGCATCCCCCCGCACCACGATGCCGCCGAGGTAGTCCGCTACGCCGATGATCCAGGTAAGGTCGGTGACCGGGTCGTAGTCGATCTTGCTCATATGCGGCGTACGCAGGATGTTCGCAGAAACGTGCGCGATCGTGTAGCCGTCAGGCTTCATGCGCATGACAGTGGTGCCGGCAAGCGTCGCCGCGGCGCCGGGTTTGTTCTCGACGATCACCCGTTGCCCAAGCTGCCTGGACGCTGCCTCCGCCAGTGCGCGGAAGGCGAGATCCGTCGGACCGCCCGCGCTGTAGCCGATCAGCAAGGTGACGCGGCGTTCGGGAAAACTCTGCGCCCAACCGCAGGCGGTTGCCGAGGCAAATAACAGCAACGCCGCGATGCGAACAATCCGATTCATGCGCTCCTCCTTGGCTGTGCGCCGCCCGGCGGGGGGGGGGGCGCATCGTCGCGACACCAGTATTGGGCTTGCCCGGAGGAACGTCAACCGACGGTCTACATCGTGAGACTGTCGTGCGAACCTCATGCCGCCCGGGTCCTCACGCGTTAAATCCGGGAGAGAATATGCGGGGTGCATATTCACGCACGATCGTATGCCCTCGAAGTGCGCGCCGGCGGCCGCGGGGGCTCAACCCACTGCGCTCAAGCTCGTTGCGGGTGCCTACATCTTCTGGATCACCTCCCGCGCGAACCGCTCCATCACCTCGTAGCGCTGTGCGAACGGCGGATGGAACGTCACCTGCTTCAGTCCGCGTCGATCGAGATCGCGCAGCTGTTCGATGAGTTCCGCGGGTTCGCCGATCACGCAGAACGCGCGGATGATCTCCGGCGTGAGGAAGCGGACCTCCTCCGGCGCGATCGTCGCGTAGTGACTCGAATGCATGTTCAGGTGCGCGTCGCTTGCGGCCTTCGCCTCTTCGTAGGCGACGTAGTCCTTCCACACCGAGCGGATGTAGGGCGGCGGCTCCTTGCCGGTATCGCGCACCAGATCGATGATGTTGTGGAAGTTCGTCATGATCGCCGGGCCGATTTGCGAGATGACTCGCGGCGAGGTGAGCGATTCGCCAGGTTCGAGCATGAGCACGTTCAGAAGGGCAGCGGTGGGAAAGTTCTCCGGCAGGGTGCGGCCGACGCGCTCGGCGCCCTTGCGCACGTTGGCAAGGGCGGATTCGATGGTGCCGCCGCGCGGAAAGGCCGTGCACAGGCCGTCGCCCAATTCGCCGGCGATGGTCTGGCCGATCGGGCCGTTTGCCGCGACGTAGATTTCCGGCCTCGGATCGAGGCGCACGTAGTTCTGCTCGAGTGAAGTGAAGCGTATCGGGTGCGTCGAACCGTCGAGTGTGTATTGAACCTCTTCGCCGTGCAGCAGACCACGAACCACGCGCACGTATTCGCGCAGCGATTTGGCGCTCATCTGGCGGCTGCCCAGCATGCGCATCGCGGTGTTGCCGGTGCCGAGGATGGCGAACGTTCGTCCTGGGGCGAGTGCGTTGATGGTGGCAATTCCGTTGGCGGCTTCCGGGGCAAGACGCACGCCGCAGACCGCGACGCCGGTGCCCAACTTGATGGTCCTGGTCGTCATCGCGATGGCCGCGAGCGTCGCGAACAGATTGGAGCGCAGCAGCGGACTATCGGTCACCCAGCAGCGCGTGAATCCCAGACGCTCGCCGTGCTGTGCATAATCGATGGCCGTGATGTGGCCGACGCTGACGCCGAATTCCATGGTGCTCTCCTTCGGTAGTGGTTTGTTCCGGCGCTCGTGGGATGGACGAGCGCATGCGAAGCTCACGTCATGCGCGAGGTTGTTCGAGGCCGCGGCGGTCGGTGAGCCCGTGTTTGGTGGCAACCTCGATGCGTTCTGCGGCGGCGCTCTCGATGCCAGCACGCTGCGGCGGCATAGCTCGCTCTTCGTACCTATTTGTCGATCGTTATGCTCGCCGTCTTGATGATCCGCGCGTACTTTTCGGTATCCGTGCGCATGACCGCCGCGAACTGCTCCGGCGTGGTGGTCCACGGGTCCATCCCGAGCGCGGCGAATTTCTCCTTCGTGTCCGCCAGGGCGAGGATTCGCGCGATCTCTTTCGCATACTTTTCGACGACAGCCTTCGGCGTACCTGAAGGCGCGAGGATGCCGTACCAGAGTTTGACATCCATCGCCGGCATGCCTTGCTCCTTGAACGTGGCGACGTTCGGCAGTGTCGGGGCACGGCTGTCGCCGGTGATGCCGACGGCCTTGAGCCGTCCGGTCTTGATGTGAGGCAAACACAGCAGCAGGTTCTGAAAGGAGAGGTGCACCTGTCCGCCAACGAGTTCGGTCACCGCAGGATTGGCGCCCTTGTAGGCGACGGCCTGCAGCTTGACTCCCGCGAGCGTCGCGAACAGCTCCCCGGCGAGGTGCGCCATGCCGCCGGCACCCGCGGTGCTGTAGTTGAGCTCGCCGGGGCGTGCCTTGGCGAGTGCCACAAACTCGCGGACACTGTTGACCGGCACCGACCGGTGGAGCAGCAGTGCCACTTCGGAGCTGGACACTGTCGTGACAGGCGTGAATGCGGTCACGGCGTCGAAGGGGAAGTTCTTCACGAGCAGCGGGGCGACGAGATACGCAGAGCCCGAGATCAGCATGATGGTATGTCCGTCGGGGGCAGACTTCATCAGGCTGTCGGCCGCGATGATGCCGCTGCCGCCCGGTCGATTGTCGATCAGCACCTGCGGGCCCCAGGCTTCGGTCAGGTGCTGGCCCACGATGCGCCCCAGTACGCTGGTTGCGCCGCCCGCGGAATAGGGGCTGATGAATCGGATCGGTTTGCTCGGAAACGTGGCCTGAGCCATGGCGGCTCCTGAAACCAGGGCGAGCAGCAATGCAAGCGAACGCATCATCGTGGTTCTCCTCCTCACGGTCGTAGGCGCAGCCGTTGTCCCGCGTGGGTGCCGTCGGCGCGCAAGGACTATGGTATTCCTCCGGCAGCATGGGCGATAGCCGCTGAAAGACGGGGCGGCGGATTTGTTTCGACGAATGCTTGCGACCCTCGAGGCGAGGGCATCTGCGGCAGACCCGCAACTACGCGCTTCGTCGCGCCTGCTCGTCCTGTGCGGCGGAGTAGCTTGCCACGAAGGCGGTCAGATCCGCGGCGGGCATGGGCTTGGCGAAATGATAGCCCTGGACTTCGTCGCAGCCGTGACGCTGCAGAAACGAAAGCTGTTCGGCGGTTTCCACGCCTTCGGCGACGGCACGCAACCCGAGCGCATGCGCCATGGCGATCGTGGCCTGGGCCAGCGCACAGTCCCGGGGGCCGTGCGGCAGATCGCGGACGAACGACCGATCGATCTTGACGCTGTCGATCCGAAAGCGCTTGAGGTAGCCGAGCGAGGAATAGCCGGTCCCGAAGTCGTCGATGGCGATGTGGATGCCGCGGCGCTTCAACGCGTCCATCGTCTCGATCGCTCGATCGACGTGGGTCATCGTCATGCTCTCGGTCAATTCGACTTCGAACAGATCCGGGTCGAGCCCGGTATCGGACAGGACG
>JBIKKL010000011.1:0-22725 GCA_044360365.1 Burkholderiales bacterium
CCGTCGATCCCTCCTGCGAGGCGAAGGCGTCATCGGTTGATTCGGCGCTGAGAGCTACAACCTTGCGCTAAGATCGGGTTCGGAAGCATCTACCTCGAGCGGGGGGCAAAGCATGCAGGTTCGGAACATACTGGAACTGAAGGGCGAGACCGTTTTCAGCATCGGTCCGGACGACACGCTGGTCGATGCAGTGCGCCTCATGGTCGAGAAGGACAGCGGCTCGCTCGTCGTCATGCGCGGCGAGGCCGTCGTCGGCATGCTGACGTTTCGCGAGGTGCTCGCCGAGTTGCAGCGTCGCGGCGGTTCGCTCGGCGATGCGCGCGTGTCCGAGATCCAGATGGGGCCTCCAGTGGGCGCATCCCCCGGTGACACGGTCGACGCCTTGCGCCAGCGCATGATCGATCATCACGTCCGTTACCTGCCTGTGATGGAAGGCGAACGCCTGCTGGGCGTATTGTCGTTCCGCGATGTCGCCCGAGCGGTGATCAAGCAGACCAACTTCGAAAATCGATTGCTGAAGAGCTACATCAAGAACTGGCCCGAGGACGACGACGCGGATGCCGCGTCTCGCCCGAATGGCTGATCGAAGCCTGGTCGTGCCGGTGCTCGCGCCCGGCGTGCGCAAGCGCGAGGTCTGGGCCTGGGCGATGTTCGATTTCGCGAACTCGGGCTACACGACCGTCGTCATCACCGCGATCTTCAACGCGTATTTCGTCGCGGTTGTCGCGGGCAATGCGCCGTGGGCGACATTTGCCTGGACGGCCGCGCTCGGCGTTTCCTACGTTCTCATCATGGTGACGGCGCCGGCGCTCGGCGCGCTTGCCGATGCACGTGCCTGCAAGAAGCGCTTGCTCGCCTATACCACGACGGGCTGTGTGCTGTTTACCGCCGCGCTGGCCGGCGTCGCTCCGGGCAACGTGGCGTTGGCAATCGTCCTTCTGATCCTCAGCAATTATTGCTTCGGCAGCGGCGAGAATCTGATCGCGGCGTTTCTGCCGGAGATCGCCAATAGCGAGCACATCGGCCGCGTCTCCGGCTGGGGTTGGGGCCTGGGTTATCTCGGAGGCATGGCGACGCTGGGCCTGTGCCTCGCGTACATCCAGACGGCACAGTCGCAGGGTGCCGGAGCTGCCGAGTTCGTTCCGGGGACGTTGCTCATTACGGCCGGCATGTTCGCGCTCGCCTGTCTGCCGACATTCCTGTTCCTGCGGGAGCGGGCGGCGCCGATCCCTCGCAGCGGGCATTCCGTACGGGAGTCGTTTGCGCGCCTTCGGCGAACATTGGCTCAGGTACGTCGTTTTCGCGATTTCGGACGTTTTCTCCTCTGCATCGTGTGCTATCAGGCCGGCGTGCAGGCGGTCATTACGCTGGCGGCGATCTACGCGCAGCAGGTGATGGGGTTCACGGCATCCAAGACCATCGCGTTGATACTCGTCGTCAATGTCGCGGCGGCCTTCGGTGCCGCCTGCTTCGGCTATGTGCAGGATGCGCTGGGACACAAGCGCGCCATCGGGTTGACCCTGGTCGGCTGGCTCGCGATGACGGTCATCGCTGCGAGTGCGCAGGGCGAGACCGCCTTCTGGATCGCAGCCCATATCGCGGGCTTGTGTCTGGGATCGAGTCAGTCGGCTGGCCGCGCGCTGGTCGGCTACCTCAGTCCTGCCGATCGGCACGGGGAATTCTTTGGTCTCTGGGGGTTGAGCGTCAAGCTCTCGTCCGCGCTCGGACCGATGTCCTATGGTGTCGTGGTGTGGGTGACCGGCGGCGAACACCGGCTCGCCTTTGCGCTCGTGGGTTTGTATTTTCTCGCCGGGCTGGGCATGCTTGCCTGCGTCGATGTTTCGCGCGGGCGGGAAGCGGCACGAACGTCATAGCCGAACACATCTCCGGGTTCGATGGATTGCACTCGCGCAAAGGTGTGGCGGTTACGCAACCGGTAATTGCGAGCGTCGGCGCGAGGCGACAAAGTTCATGCATTGCGCCGGCCTCGATGTGCGATGCTCGACAACAGTTTGCAGTGGCCACGCACCCCATCGGCGAGGAACGAAGTTGTTAAGCTGGTTCGCAACTCAGAAGGTCGATCATCCGCTGGCCGAGGTCAAACAAAGCCGGCGCGTCATTGAAGATCTGCCGAACGATACCCACAAGGCACTGACCGAGATCCTGTTCTGGCTCGATTCGGTCAATACCACCGAGGGTTTTCGCGTCGACCGGCGTCTCGATCTCATCGAGGAACTCGATCAGGCGGCGCGGCTGCACGTGCGCAAGCTCGCCCAGGATTACCTTCAGCTGCGTCAGCAGAAGTTCCACGAGCACCGCGTCTGGACGACGCAGGCCGATTACTGGCGTCTCGTCGGAGCCGGCTATACGAAGTGCATAGAAGCCTTTCAGGCGGATGCGCCGGGGTCGGGGGCGATCAAGCAGCGTTTGCCGGCGGTCGTCTGTCGGGCCCTCATCGCCGTCGGCCAGCAGCTGAAATGGCTGATGCTGCGGTATGGTCCCGTTGCGCCGAACGTGTGGGAGAGTCTCGGACGTTTGTATGCCTTCGCCGAGTCGAGAGGCTTCAGCGACAAGGGGGTGACCCTCGGTGAGGGTGCGGCGAAGGATGTCAGTCCGCGCCGCGAGTTTCTCAAGGCCGTCATGCTCGGCGCAGCTTCCGTCGAAAGCCTGCTGCCCGAACAGATCGAGATTGCCGAGCGCAGCATCGCCTTGTTCGCCCCGCATTTCGTGCTCGATGCGGTCTTCTCCGCAGAGAGGCCATACGTGTTCGATCTGGCGATGCGCAAGTCGCCTGCGCGGGTGATGGGGGCGGCGGTCGAATCGGCATCGTCGTTGCGCTACTTCGGTCCCGGGGCTGCTCATGGCGAAATCGAAAGGCTGCTGCAGGTGCTGCAGCGCGAGGGGGTGCTGCCCAGCGGAATGAACCTGGGCGGCGAGTACGACCCGCGCGCTGTTTTGGACGTATGGCGCCATCTGCTGCAGTACTGGTCGCCCACCCCGCCCGCACGCGGATCGGAGCGGCATCCGGTGAACGCGCGGCTGACCATCGTTCACGGCTTCCGGCTGTTGTCGGGCTTGCTGTCCGCCGCACCGACTGACACCCTGGACATATCCCTTGCCTCGCTCAATTCGGTCGAATCCTGGGTGGCGGAGAACGTGAGCGACGGGGGCTTCGGTGCGGTCGTGCCGGCCACCGGGAGCGATTGGCTCAAGGTCGGCGCCATGATCGGTTTGAAGGTCGAGGGCGAGAAGCACTGGGGCGTCGGCGTCATACGGCGGATGGCGCGTGACGGCGAACTCAATCGGCGTGTGGGCATACAGCGGATATCGAGTCATATCGTCGCGCTGCGCATCGCGCCTTTCGGGCCGATCGCCCAGGGGAACGCGGTACGCGAGAACGATGTGGCGCTGCTGCTGACACCCAAGCTCGATGCCGAACAGCGTGTACGCATCATGCAGGCGCCGGCTACGTTCAGCTCAGGGCAGATGCTGGTGATGCGCGTACACGGGCAGGCCTACGAACTGCAGCCCGAAGCGCTGGTGGAAAGCGGCGACGAGTACGATATCGGGCGCTTTGTGCTGACGCGCCGCATCGACTGACCGATCAGGCCGGCAGAATTCGGCGCAGCCATGCGCCGATGTGGCCGATCTCTTCCATCGAGACCGAATGCTCCATCGGGTACGTGCGCCACTCGACGTCGTAACCCGAATCCTTCAATTGCTGCACGGAGCGTTCGGCCAGCTCGATGGCGATGACCGGGTCGTCCTCGCCGTGCACCATGAAGATCGGGGTCTTCGCATTGGCGCTTTGGCGTTCTGCGGCCAGCGTGTGCGGCAACGGCAGATAGCTCGACAACACCATCAAGCCCGCGAGCGCTTCCGCGTGTCGCAGTCCGGTGTGCAGCGTCATTGCGCCGCCTTGCGAGAATCCGGCGAGCACGATGCGATCGGCACGGATGCCGCGCGACTTTTCCCGGGTGATGATTTGCTCGATGGCAGCCTGCGAGGCCCGAATGCCTGCTTCGTCGGGCCGCTTCTCGATGCCGTCGAAACTCACGTCGTACCAGGCCCGCATCACGTAGCCGCCGTTGAGGGTGACCGGCATCATCGGCGCATGCGGAAACACAAAGCGCACGTGCATCGCGTCGGGAAGGCCCAGTTCGTTGACGATCGGGACGAAGTCGTTGCCGTCCGCCCCCAACCCGTGCAGCCATACGACGCTTGCCGTCGGGTGCGGCCCTGTTTCGATTTCGATGCTTTGCAATGCCTGAGTCACGCTGTGCCCTCGTTTCAGGTAGGCTTTGGGGGGCGAATGGCCGCCTTCGGCCGGAACGCCTTGCAGACTTCGTCGCGCGTTTCGATGTAGGGGCCGCCGATGAGATCGATACAGTACGGTACGGCGGCGAAAATCCCCGGCACGATGGCTTCGCCCTGCGGGCCTTTCAGACCTTCGAGCGTCTCCTTGATCGACTTGGGCTGTCCCGGCAGATTGATGATCAGGCAGCCCTTGCGCACGACGGCAACCTGCCGTGACAGGATAGCGGTCGGTACGAAGCGCAGACTGATCTGGCGCATTTGTTCGCCGAAGCCGGGCATCACGCGATCGGCGACTGCCAGTGTGGCTTCGGGAGTCACGTCGCGCAGGGCAGGGCCGGTCCCGCCCGTCGTGAGGACGAGGTGGCAGCCCGATTCGTCCACCAATTCGCGCAGGGCTGCTTCGATCACGGGTTGCTCGTCAGGAATGAGGCGCGTCGTCGTGCGCCAGGGTGAGACCAGCGCGGTCTTGAACCATTCCTCAAGCGCGGGAATGCCCAGATCGGCATAGACGCCTTGCGAAGCGCGGTCACTGATGGAAACCAGGCCGATCTGCAGTGTGTCGTTGTCGGTTTGCGTCATGACGGCACTCGTACTCGTGGCTGGATGAGATATGCAAACTCGGGTGGATTCTCAGGCGTCGTTCGCTGCATCCGTCGCTCCCTCGGGGCTGGCGGTCTCTCGTTCGGGTGTCAGTGCTTTTCGAAGCAGCCGGAACAGGGCCCGCGACGATTTCGGCGGCTGTCCACGGGCGTGTTCCTTGCGGGCGCTGCGGACGAGAGCGCGTATCGACTGCAGGTCGATGCCAGGCACGGCGGTGGCGAGTTCGTCTGCAGTGGCATCCTCGGCCAGCAGGCGTTCGCGCCAGCGTTCCAGGTCGTGATGGTGCGTGGTGTCCTCGCGGCGACCCGTGCGAATGCGGTCGATTTCCTCGGCAATCCGGGTGGAATCCACGTCGCGCATGATCTTGCCGATGTATTGCATCTGGCGTCGCCGGGCTTCGAAGCCTGAGATGCGACGTGCTTCGGCAATTGCGTCGGCCAGCCGCTCGGGCATTTCAATCCGAGCCAGCTGCGTGGGCTTGAGCGCGACGAGCGCTTCCCCCAGATCCTGCAGGGCGTGCGAATCCTTCTTGCGGCGCGTTTTGCTCAGTGGACGATCTTCGTCGTCGGCTTCGTCGATCATGGACATTCGGTCGGGGCAGCTGGGATCGGACTGTTATGATAGTCACTTTCGAGCATCGCTGAGCGAAACCATGGCCGATTCGCGCTTCAACTTCAACGACGACACCCTGCGGCAGATTGCAGCCGACGTATTGGCGCAGGCTCGTGCCAAGGGGGCCACGGCCGCCGATACGGAGTTGACGGAGAGCATCGGTCAGACGGTGACCGTGAGGCACGACGAAGTCGAAACCATCGAGTACACACGCGACAAGGGACTCTCGGTGAGCGTGTACATCGGCCAGCAGCGCGGCCATGCGAGCACGTCCGATCTCACGCCGCAGGCGGTGCGCGATACCGTCGAGAAGGCGCTCACGATCGCGAAGTTCACCGCAGCGGACGACTGCGCAGGGCTTGCCGACGAAGCGCTTCTCGCCCGCGATTTTCCCGACCTGCAGCTCTATCACCCCTGGGGCCTCACCGTCGAGCAGGCCATCGAGATGGCGCGCGCATGCGAGGCAGCGGCATTCGATGTCGACGATCGGATCAACAATTCCGAAGGCGCCTCCGTCGGCACCCACGATGCGCATTTCGTCTATGCCAACTCGCTGGGCTTCATGGCAGGTTTCCCGACGTCTCGCCATAGCGTTTCCTGCGCCGTCATCGCCGGCAAGGACGACGACATGCAGCGCGACGACTGGTACACGTCGAGCCGCGTGCCGGGGCAGTTGGCGTCGCCGGAAGAGGTCGGGCGTATTGCAGGCGAGCGCACGGTCCGGCGGTTGGGTGCGCGCAAGATCGCGACGACGCAAGTGCCCGTGGTGTTCGAAGCGCCGCTGGCGACGGGCCTGCTCGGTAGCTTCGTCTCTGCCGTGAGCGGGGGCAGTCTGTATCGGAAATCCTCGTTCCTGATCGACTCGCTCGGCAAGCAGGTGTTTTCTCCTTTGGTCCGGATTGTCGAGAGCCCGCATTTGCCTTGCGGTCTTGCAAGTTCAGCCTTCGATGAGGAAGGGGTCGCCACCCGTGAACGCAACGTCGTGGAGGCGGGCATCCTGCAGGGATACTTTCTCGGCTCATACTCGGCCCGCAAGCTCGGCATGAAGTCGACAGGCAATGCCGGGGGCAACCACAATCTGGTTCTGGCGGGTGGCGAGCTCGATCTCGACGCGCTCCTCAGGCAGATGGGGCGCGGCCTGCTCGTGACCGAACTGCTCGGCATGGGCATCAACATGGTGACCGGCGACTACTCCCGCGGTGCCGCCGGCTTCTGGGTCGAGGACGGAAAGATCGTGCATCCGGTGCACGAGATCACGATTGCCTCGAACTTGAAGGAAATGTTCCTCGGGATCGGTGCGGTGGGCAGCGACAACCATGTGCGCGGATCACGTGCCAGCGGTTCCATCCTGATCGAACGCATGACCATTGCCGGCGACTGATGCCGATTCGTAGAATCGCCGCTGGAAATTCGTCTGTCCGGGGGCGACCGCAGTGCGCGAATCACCGGCAGGGGAGTCGCATTCGCCCCGGCTGATCGAGGCGTGCAGTCGCCTTGCCTTGCGGGCACCATTCATCAGGGAGGAGTCCATGAAAAAAATCGATAGGCACCGCGTGTCCACATCCACTGCCGAGATCGCGCGTGAGCGGCGTCGCACGTTCCTGACGCGGGCGGCGGCGGGCCTGGCAGGCAGCGCATTGGCGGCCCCCGCGATTGCGCAGACGCAGCCTGCGCTGCAATGGCGTTTGGCTTCGAGCTTTCCGAAGAGTCTCGATACGGTGTTTTATCCCGCGGAACAGATCGCGCGGCGCGTGGCGGAGATCACCGACAACAAGTTCCAGATTCGGGTGTTCGCTGCGGGCGAAGTCGTGCCCCCGCTGCAGGTGCTCGATGCTGTCCAGAGCGCTAACGTGGAATGCGGCCATACCGCGGCGTACTACTACGTCGGCAAGGATCCCGCGTTCGCCTTCGGCACCAACGTGCCGTTCGGCTTGAACGCGCGCCAGCAGAACGCGTGGTGGTACGAAGGCGGCGGGCGCGAGGCCATGGCCGAGTTGTACAAGGACTACGGTGTGGTGGAGTTCAACGCCGGCAATACCGGTGCGCAAATGGGCGGCTGGTACAGGAAGGAGATCAAGTCCGTCGCCGATCTCAAGGGATTGAAGATGCGCATCGCGGGCATCGCGGGGCAGGTGCTCGCACGCGTGGGTGTCGTGCCGCAGCAGATTGCCGGCGGAGAGATCTATCAGGCGCTGGAACGCGGCACCATCGATGCGGCCGAATGGGTCGGCCCCTACGACGATGAAAAGCTGGGCTTTGCCAAAGTCGCCAAGTTCTACTACTACCCTGCGTTCTGGGAGGGCGGGCCCCAGCTGTCGTTGATGGTGAATGCCAAGAAGTTCGCCGAATTGCCGAAGGCCTACCAGGCGGCCCTTGCGGCCGCGGCCGCCGAATCGAATATCCACATGACAGCGCGATACGACGTGCGCAACACCGACGCACTGCGCAAGCTCGTTGCGAGCGGTACGCAGCTGCGGCCGTTTCCGCGGGCAGTGATGGAAGCGTGCGAGAAAGCCTCGTACGAGCTGTACGACGAACTGGCGGCCAAGAGCAAGCACTGGGCGCGGATCTATCCCGCCTGGAAGAAGTTCCGCGATGATCAGTACCTCTGGTTCAGGGTCGCGGAGTTCGGCTTCGACAACTTCGCGTACTCGCGTCCGAGCCCGGTCCGCAAGTCGAAGTAAGCGTCCTGAAAACTGTGCCAGGCACGTGCCTGGCGCAGTTTATCGAGGTGGTGGATCGGGGAAAGCCGGCGGCACCGGATCGGCGTAGTTCTCGATCGGCACTTCGATCTTCACCTTGTCCAGATCGATCTGCTCGGGTGTGTCCATCCATGCCGTGACCAGGCCCGGCCAGACGATGACGATCGCCGCCATCGCGAGCTGCAAGCCGACCCACGGCAGCGCGCCCCAGTAGATATCGCTGCTCTTCACTTCTTTCGGGGCGATGCCGCGCAGATAGAAGAGCGCGAAGCCGAACGGCGGATGCATGAACGATGTTTGCAGCGTCACGCACAAGAGCACGCCGAACCAGACCAGATCGATGCCGAGCTTCTGCGCAACGGGTGCGAGCAGCGGCACGATGATGAATGCGATCTCGAAGAAATCCAGAAAAAACGCGAGCAGAAAGACAAAGATGCAGACGAACACGAGGAAGCCCACCGCCCCGCCGGGCAGGGATGTCAGGTGGTGTTCGAGCCACAAGCCGCCGTCGACCCCCTGGAAGACGAGGCTGAAGACGGTGGCACCGATCAGGATGTAGATCACCATCGCGGTGATGCGCATGGTGGTTTCCATGCTCTGGCGCACCAGCGGCCAGGTCAGTCGTCGATGCATCGCCGCGAGGATCATCGCGCCGATGGCGCCCAGCGCGCCGGCTTCGGTCGCGGTTGCTATGCCCATGAACAGGGTGCCCAGCACGACGAAGATCAGCGCGACGGACGGCACCATGCCCCACAAGACCCGCTTCGCGAGTTGCCAGCCGTGCAGCGTGCGTGCTTCCTCGGGCAGCGGTGGGACGCGGTCCGGTTTGAAGAATGCGACGGCTGCAACGAACAGGATGAAGATGAGCGTCTGCACGAGGGACGGGCCGATCGCACCTTTGTACATGTCGCCGACGGAGCGACCCAACTGGTCGGCCAGCACGACCAGGACCAGGGAGGGGGGGATCAGCTGCGTGATGGTGCCGGAGGCGGCGATGACGCCTGTGGCGAGCCTCATGTTGTATTTGTAGCGCAACATCACCGGAAGCGAGATCACGCCCATCGCGATGACCGATGCCGCCACGGTGCCCGTGATTGCGCCGAGGATCGCTCCGACGACGATGACCGCGAAGGCGAGCCCGCCGGGCACCGAGCCGAACAACTGGCCGGTGCCTTCGAGCAGATCCTCGGCGAGGCCGCAGCGTTCCAGGATCGCGCCCATCAAGGTGAAAAAGGGAATGGCAAGCAGCAGTTCGTTCGAGACGATGCCGTAGATGCGCAGCGGCAGGCTGCCAAGGTATTCCGGTGGAAAGAAGCCGAGATAGATGCTCAGCACCCCACAGGCGAGACCGAGGGCGGCCAGCGAAAATGCGACAGGAAACCCGATGAGCATCACGACGATCAGGCCGCCGAACATGAGCGGAGGCATCAGTTCGCGGGTGATCATTGCAGCGGCTTCTCGTAGTGGGCATCGAGCGTGATCAGCCCGCGCAGGAACGCAACGCGCTTGATCACTTCGGAGAATCCCTGCAGCACGAGCAGGAAGAACCCCAGCGGCAGCAGGAACTTCACGGGCCAGCGCACGAGTCCCCCCGCGTTGCTCGAGGTTTCGCTGCTATGGTAGGCGTCCAGGAAGAACGGCCAGGCCATCCAGGCGATGACGCCGGTCACCGGCAGCAGGAACACGAGCAGGCCCAGCAGGTCGATCAGGGCGCGATCGCGGCTGCTCAGGCGGCCATAGAAGATATCGACCCGAACGTGTCCGTTCGTGTTGAGCACATGGGGCGCACCGAGCAGTACGATGCCTGCGAACAGATACCACTGCATTTCCAGCCAGGCGTTCGAACTCAAGTCGAGCGCATAGCGCGATATGGCATTGGCTGCACTGACCAGACAGGCGATGAGCACGAGCCATACGGCAACCCGACCCAGTCGCTCGTTGATGCAGTCTATGGCGCGTGCCAACGCAAGGGCTGCCCGCATGGACTTCTTCGTGCCTCCTCGGGTGAACGGCGTCGCGCTCATGCAGCGATGACTCCTGCAGACCGTGCCTGCAGCGCGAGCCCGGCAGATTGTCGCCCAGTTTCCCGGCAGCGGAAAGCGGCGCCCCGGGTCAGGGCATGCAAGGCCCCCGCGGGGCGCAATGCTGGCAGCCTGTCGGACTGGATTTCACGACTGCGACGGGAGTGCTTTTCGTGCAGGGCTAGAAGGACGACGCAGCCGATATCGAGAAGTACGGCCAAGGCGGCCGACACCGCCCTGCGCGAAAAGCGCCCCGTCCCTTCGGGTGGTGCCCAGAACGAGCGCATGCGTCGTTGCTCGTCTTGCCGATATTCGCGATATCGGACTGCGCCGAGCGCCTAACCTGCGCTCGTTCTGGGCACAACGCAGCGCGCGAAATCCAGTCCGACAGGCTGCTAGAATCCCTGCTTGACCTCTAGCGCACGGAGTTGCCCTTGGACCGCCGCAAAATCACCGACACCGCGCTCCTGCGCGCGCTTGACAAAGAACTCCAGCGTCAGGAAGACCACATCGAACTGATCGCCTCGGAGAACTACGCGAGCGCCCAGGTCATGGCCATCCAGGGGTCGGTGCTGACCAACAAGTATGCCGAGGGCTATCCGGGGCGGCGCTATTACGGAGGCTGCGAATACGTCGATCTCGCCGAGCAACTGGCGATCGACCGGGTAAAGAAGATCTTCAAGGCTGAATTCGCGAACGTGCAGCCGCACTCGGGCGCACAGGCCAATCAGGCCGTCTACGCGGCCATCATCAAGCCCGGTGACACCATCCTCGGCATGTCGCTCGCGCACGGCGGCCACCTCACGCACGGATCCAGCGTCAATTTCAGCGGCAAGATCTACAAATCGGTCGGTTACGGCCTCGATCCGCAAACCGAGCATATCGACTACGAAGCCGTCGAGCGGCTCGCCCACGAGCATCGACCGCAAGTCATCGTCGCAGGGGCTTCGGCCTATGCGCCGGTGATCGACTGGGCCCGTTTCCGCAAGATCGCGGATGCCGTCGGCGCCAAGCTGTTCGTGGACATGGCGCATTACGCCGGTCTCATCGCGGCAGGGGTGTATCCGAGCCCCGTCGGCATTGCGCACGTCGTCGCGAGCACGACGCACAAGACCCTGCGCGGACCCCGCGGCGGGTTCATTCTGGCAGGTCAGGATCTCGCGCAGCCGATCAACTCGGCCGTGTTCCCGGGGGGGCAGGGCGGTCCGCTGATGCATGTGATCGCGGCGAAGGCGGCGGCGTTTCACGAGGCCATGAAGCCCGACTTCAAGCGCTATCAGAAGCAGGTGCTCGCGAACGCAAAGGCGCTCGCAGCGGTACTGACCGAGCGCGGCTGTCGCATCGTCTCCGGCGGCACCGATTGCCACATGTTCCTGGTGGATCTGCGCCCCAAGGGGCTCACCGGCAAGGAAGTCGAAGGCATGCTCGGCAAGGTCGGCATCACCGTGAACAAGAACGCCATTCCGAACGATCCCGAAAAGCCTGCGATCACGAGCGGCATTCGACTCGGTTCGCCCGCCATGACGACGCGCGGATTCGGTATCGAGGAAGCTCAGCGTGTGGGCCATCTTATCGCGGATCTGCTCGATGCGCCCGGGAATCGGCGGGTAACCCGTGCGGTCGCCGCGGAAGTCGGCAAGCTCTGCAAGCGTCATCCTGTCTATTCGAGTCGGCGTGCCCGCTGATCCACGCCGATGAAATGTCCCTTCTGCAACGCGCCGGACACCCAGGTCGTCGATTCGCGCGTGAACGAGGAGGGCACGAGCGTTCGCCGGCGTCGCCGCTGTGCGGTCTGCAGCAAGCGGTTCACGACCTACGAGACGATCGAACTGCGTCTGCCTCAGGTCGTGAAGCAGGATGGACGTCGCACCGATTTCAGCCGCGACAAGCTCATGACCGGATTCCGGCGCGCCCTGCACAAGCGCAAGGTGCCGACCGAGAAAGTCGACGAGGCCGTCGAGCGCATCGTACAGAATCTCCTGGGTATGGGCGCGCGGGAGGTGCCCGCCCGCCAGATCGGCGACATGGTCATGGAAGAGCTCTACAAGCTCGATCAGGTTGCCTATATCCGCTTCGCATCGGTGTACCGGTCCTTTCAGGACATCGAAGACTTCCGCGACGTCATTCAGGAAGTACAGAAGCCGAGCACGCGCCGAAGCAAGGGCGGCTGAAGGTCGGGCAGATCGCAGGCAAACGCAATCCCGGGAACACGTCATGATCGAAGCATTCGATCGCGAACATCTGTGGAACGCATTGCAGCTCGCGGAGCGGGGACTCTACACGACCACGCCGAATCCGCGCGTGGGCTGCATCCTGGTCAGGAACGGCGAGGTCGTCGGCGAAGGCTGGCATGAACGCGCCGGCGAAGCGCATGCCGAAGTCATGGCTCTTCGTGAGGCTGGCGATCGGGCGCGCGGCGCGACGGCGTACGTCACGCTCGAACCCTGCAGTCACCATGGCCGAACCCCCCCGTGTGCCGACGCCTTGATCGAGGCGGGTGTGCGTCGCGTAGTGGCTGCCATGCAGGATCCGAATCCGCGTGTCTCGGGGCAGGGACTGGAGCGATTGCGCGCTGCCGGCATCGAGGTCGACTGCGGCGCTCTCGAAGGCGAAGCGCGCGATCTCAATATCGGCTTCGTGAGGCGCATGCAGTTCGGTAGTCCCTGGGTGCGCATGAAGATCGCCGCCACGCTCGACGGCAAGACCGCGCTGGAAAACGGTGTCAGCCAGTGGATCACAGGCCCCCAGGCGCGGCGCGACGGGCATGCATGGCGTGCACGGGCTTGTGCACTGCTCACGGGGATCGGCACGGTGAAGGAGGACGATCCGCTGCTGACCGTGCGCGACGTGCCGACGTCGCGTCAACCGCCGCGCATCGTGGTCGACAGCCGGATGGAGATCGATCTCGAAGCGAAGATCCTGTCGCAAGGCAAGGTGTTGCTCTTCGCCGCACGCGACGATGCAGACAAGCGCAGGCAGCTGGAGGATCGCGGCGTCGAAGTCCTGCTGCTTCCTGACGCAAGCGGCAAAGTCGATCTGCGTCAGTTGATCGTCGAATGCGCCCGGCGCGAGTTCAACGAACTGCACATCGAAGCCGGCTTCAAGCTCAACGGATCGCTCATGCGCGAGGGGCTGATCGACGAGTTGGTGTTGTATCTTGCACCCAGCATCGTCGGCGACCGGGCTCGGGGCATGTTTGCCTTGCCGGCGCTCGATACGCTCGCAGGGAAGACGGAACTCGCGCTCTACGACCTGTGTCGGGTGGGAGACGACGTGCGCATCATTGCGCGTATGTCGCCAAGCAGCGGTTCAGGTCCCGCCTCGGATTGAAAAAAGGAGCAGCACCTTGTTTACGGGGATCGTAGCGGCAGTCGGGCGAATTCGCGAAGCGAAGCCGGGCACTCAGGGTGTACGCATGGTGATCGATGCAGACGTGCTTGGGCTCGACGACGTGGCGCTCGGCGACAGCATTGCGGTGAACGGTGTTTGTCTGACCGTCACGGCGCTCGAAGCAGACACATTCGCGGTCGACGTTTCTCCAGAGACCATTGCATGTACCGTGGGCTTCGAGCCGGGCGCGGCCGTGAACCTCGAGAAGGCACTCAGGCTCTCGGATCGGCTCGGCGGACACCTGGTCAGCGGACACGTCGATGGCACGGGCGTGGTCGAACGCTTCGAGCCCGTCGGCGACAATCGCCTGCTTGCGATTCGAGTGCCGAAGGAACTGAGCCGTTACGTCGCGCAGAAGGGATCGATCACCGTCAACGGCGTGAGCCTGACGGTGAACGCAATCGACGACGACGTGTTCCGGGTGAATCTCATCCCGCATACGCTCGGTGCGACCAACCTGCAGCATCTTCGCGTGGGTGCGAAGGTCAATCTTGAAGTCGATCTGCTTGCGCGCTACATCGAGCGGATCGCGGGAGCGGGTGCGTCGTCGTGACGATCGAATCGGCCGCTGGGCCGACAACTTCGCCATTCCCCCACCCGCGTCCCGCGAAGTGCGTGGGCCGCACCTATCCGATCCCGAACGACCTTCGCATGGGGTGCTAGAATCCGGCCTCCTGCGGTGGCGCGTCGTTACCGCGCCTCTCCAATACGGTTCCCGCCATGGCAGTCAGTCCCACCCACGAAATCATCGCCGACCTCGCGGCCGGAAAGATGGTCATCCTCGTCGACGACGAAGAGCGGGAGAACGAGGGCGATCTCGTGCTCGCTGCCGAGTTCGTGACTCCCGAGGCCATCAACTTCATGGCGCGCTTCGGACGCGGGCTCATCTGTCTCACGCTGACCGAGGAGCGCTGCCGGCAGCTCGAGTTGCCGCCGATGGTGTCGAACAACCGATCCCCGCATCGCACCGCGTTCACGGTGTCGATCGAAGCCGCTGAAGGCGTCACGACGGGCATCTCCGCCGCCGATCGAGCGCAGACCGTCCGCGCGGCAACACGGGCTGATGCGAGCGCCCGCGACATCGTTCAGCCCGGGCACATCTTTCCGCTGCAGGCGCAGGCCGGCGGCGTGCTGGTCCGGGCCGGTCATACGGAAGCCGGATGCGATCTTTCCAAGCTCGCGGGATTGATGCCCGCCGCCGTCATCTGCGAGATCCTCAAGGACGACGGGGAAATGGCGCGGCTGCCCGATCTCATCGAGTTCGCTGCAATCCATGGCCTCAAGGTCGGGACGATCGCCGATCTCATTCATTACCGCAGCCGCACCGAAAAGCTTGTGGCTCGCGTCTACGAACGTCCGATCGAGACCTTCCATGGCCGCTTCCGGCTCGTTGCGTATCAGGAGAAGATCTCCGGCGAAACGCACTTCGCCCTCGTTCATGGTGCCGTGTCGAAGGAGGCCGAAACGCTGGTTCGCGTGCATGAGCCGCTGTCGGCCATCGATCTGCTCGATGTCGAAAGCCAGCGTCATTCGTGGAATTTGAGCGAAGCCATGGCCGCCATCGCGCGCAGCGAATCGGGGGTCATCGTGCTGCTGCACCGAACGGAGTCCGGGGCGGATCTTCTCGAGCGTGCACGCACGTCGGAGCAACGCGACAGCCGTTCGTCGTCGGCAACCCTGCGCACATACGGCATCGGCGCCCAGATCCTGCGCGATCTCGGCGTGGCCCGCATGCGCCTGCTCGCGATGCCGCGCAAGATGCCGAGCATGGTCGGTTTCGATCTCGAGGTGACCGGGTATGTCCAGCCCGGGGCCGAGTAGTCATAGGAGAGCTTCGCCGTGGCACGTTTCGACAACATCGAAGAACTCGAACCCAATCTGAACGGCGCCGGGCTCAAGATCGGCATTGTCATGGCGCGGTTCAACAAGGAAGTGGGCGAAGGCCTGCTTTCCGGCTGCATCGAATCCCTGCGCAAGCATGGTGTCGCGGATGACGACGTGCTGCTCGTCAGCGTGCCCGGTGCACTGGAGCTGCCGCTCGCGCTGCAGCGCCTCGCGCAGACGGGGCGTTTTCATGCACTGGTCGCACTCGGGGCCGTGATCCGTGGCGAAACCTACCACTTCGAGGTGGTGAGCAACGAGTCGGCGAGTGGCATCATGAGCGTGCAGCTCGAGACCGGCATACCGATCGCCAACGGCGTGCTGACCACCGAGAACGACGAGCAGGCCGAGGTCAGAATGGCCGTGAAGGGCGCAGAGTGCGCTCAGGCGGCCATCGAAATGGCGAATCTGCTGCGCAGCGTCGCTGCGGCCGGATAGCCTTCTGCCGGGCTTTTCGTACGTACTCGGCATACGCCGGACTTCGGACCAGGAGCACCGTGCGGCGCTCATTGCTTTGCGGGTCTCGGAAGCATCCACCACGATGGGTGGATGGACTGTCCTGCGCAAATGCGATACGGTCTGCGCAAGAAGACCGCGACTATTCCTGCCGTGCGCTGCGAGAAGAAGCCGGCACGCTGCGAGGAGCCCGACATGTATGCCATCGACGAAACCCATGATCCCGCCCGACGCAGTTGGGTCGCCTCGGCACAGGGGCACGCGGAGTTTCCGATTCAGAATCTGCCGGTCGGCGTGTTCAGCCCCTCGGGGGGTGGGCCGCGCGGCGGCGTAGCCATCGGGGAGTGCATCCTCGATCTCGGGGCAGCCCTCGACGCAGATTGCTTCAGCGGTGAAGCCCGGCACGCCGCGCAGGTGGCGAGAGGTACCTCGCTCAACGATTTCCTCGCCCTCGGCAGCGAACAAAGGAGTGCATTGCGCCGGCAGATCTCCGATCTGCTGTGGACGGACGGGGCCCGACGCGCGCGCGCCGAGTCGCTGGCCTCGAGGCTCCTGCATGAAGCGCGAGCATGTACTTTGCATCTGCCGGCGAAGATTGGCGCCTACACCGACTTTTATGCGGGTATCGAGCACGCGGCCAACGGAGGTCGACGTCGCGGCCAGAATCCACCGCTCGCACCGAACTACAAATATGTACCGGTGGCCTATCACAGCCGGGCCTCCAGCGTTCGTCCTTCCGGAACGCCGATCCGGCGCCCCAACGGTCAGCGCCTGGCCGGCAGCGATGAGGAACCTACGTTCGGTCCATGCCTGAAGCTCGATTTCGAGCTGGAACTGGGCATATGGATCGGCGCCGGCAACGCCTGGGGCGAACCCATACCGATCGGTCGAGCGCATGAACAGATGGCGGGATTGTGCCTGCTCAACGATTGGTCGGCACGCGACATCCAGCGCTGGGAAATGGCCCCGCTCGGTCCGTTTCTGTGCAAGAACTTCGGCACGACCGTCTCGCCCTGGATCGTCACGGCCGAGGCGCTTGCGCCTTACCGCGTTGCTCAAGCGCCGCGGCCGCAAGGCGATCCTGCACCGTTGCCCTATCTCTGGGATGACACGGATCAATCGACCGGCGCCTTCGACATCGAGCTGGAGGTCCGGTTATCGACGCAGACGATGCAAGAGCAGGGCATGGCTCCGGTGCGGATCGCGCTGAGCAACACGCGCCATCTCTACTGGACCGTTGCGCAGATGGTGGCGCATCACACCTGCGGCGGCTGCGATCTCGCGCCGGGCGACATCTTCGGCAGCGGCACGATCTCCGCACCGGACGCAAGCGGTTTCGGCAGCATCGCCGAACTGTCGTTCGACGGCACGCGTCCGTTTACATTGCCGAGCGGCGAGACGCGGGCGTTTCTCGAAGACGGCGACGAGGTCACGCTGCGCGCGCATGCGCATCGGTCGGGCTATGTGTCGATAGGCTTCGGTGAATGCATCGGGCGGATCATCGCGTAACCAAAGCGGGCTGGTGTGATGTTCCGTTAATCATTGGCATATGTATTTCCTGGAATTTCGGTATCTTTCGAGTTGGAGATACCGCTTTGCCGATGGGCCGACCTAAGGCTGAACTCATGTTGAGCCAAGACGAGCAATCGCAGCTGAACTCGATCGCACGATCGCGCACGATTCCGGGGTGCACTGGTGGCCCGAGCGCGTATCGTGTTGGCCGCCGCGGCCGGTGACATCAACAGCGATATTGCGGCGCGCTTGCATCTGAGCGAAGCGACGGTGGGCAAGTGGTGAAAGCGCTTAATCGCGCATCGACTCAGCGGACTGCATGATGAGTTGCGCCCGGGCAAACCGCGCACGATCGACGACGAGCGTGTGGCCGAGTTGATTGGTAAGACGCTGCACACCGAACCGGTCAATGGCGCGACGCATTGGAGTGTGCGTACGATCGCAGCGGAATCCTCGATCTCGCCGACGAGCGTACATTGCTACTTCAAGCTGCTGGGGCTGCAGCCGCATCTCGGCGAGAACTTCAAGCTCTCGACTGATCCGTTCTTTATCGAGAAGCTGCGCGCCGTACCGTGTTAAGCTGAGTGCTCAGGGGGTGGATATCTTCCGCCGCAAACGTCGAAGCGCAACACTGCGCTCATGAGGATAAAACGACATGATCAACCGATGCGGTAAAGCTCACCCCTTTGCGAAACTCCTCCCATGGCATGGGTTGTATTCGACCTGCGTGTCACGATGCAACCAGCAGAACCGCCTCCAACGACTATTTTCCGCTGCCTTGGCCGGCGTCGTCGCGGCCGGCGCCCTTGTCATCGGACAAGCGTCTGCAGCAACCCTCGAATCCCGGCTCGATCAGTTCGTTGTCATGCGCAATGGCACGGTTTGGTTGAACGACACTTTCAGCGACGGTGTGCCCCCTCCATCCGGCGAGGGGACGTTCGGAACGAGCGCAACCCCGGTGACTTACTTCACTCAAGGCGGCTTCGTCGAATCCGCGGGGAAGCTCGTCATGAACAGCGAGTTGACGGGGCTGCCCGTGTTCATAAGCCTGGTCAATGCCAATACGGGTGCGACGATCCTCAGCAATACGGAGCTCACGCGCGTCCATACAGTACGTGCACTGTCCAATACGTCCCAGGATCCGAACAATTCGGGTGGCCTGAAAAGGGATTTCCACACCTTCGAGGTCATGGCCCTCTATGATCTGGTGTCTCCGCCGGCACGGACCAACAACTACGGCATATCCCTGATCGACAATTTCACTGCGAGCGGACCTACCCGGGATCGGATGCGGTTGTCAGTCACGAGGTCCACGGCATCGGATCAACTGCGCGTCGCCTTTTGGCGCAATGACCAGACGACCGATCCCGATCAGAATCTGAACTTCGGGTCGCATGCGCTGCAAACGAATCATGACCAAATCGTCCTGCGCCTGAGCCGTAATTCGACCGCAAGCAACGAGATCGTTGCGTCATATGCCTATGTCGACGGCGCCAATGTCGGAATGGACATCTCCAATCCGACAAATCTGGCCATGCTAAATTTCAGTACGATCGCGAGCGCGATCGCCGAGCCGACGACGATCTTCAATCAGTTCATCCACACCCGAGCGGAATTCCGGCAGCTTGCGCCCGACGAAGACAATCGCTTCGACTTCGTGCGCCTTACGACTGGCTCGCCGGTGAGCATTGGGCAAGTGATATACACCGGCACTACGGAGTCGCTTATCAGCTTCAATTATCGGTTCGAGACCGTAACTGGCGAACTGACGGTCGCGCTCGGCGATACGGAACTGGGTAGCATTCTTGCGCCGGGCGCTGTAAGCAACGATTTCGCTACAGCGAGTTTTCTGGTCGGCGCAGGTCTGCTCGATCGGAACCTGACCTTGCGCTTGATTCTCGACGGTCCTACCGGGTCGCGGGTGTTGCTCGACAGCATCAACTTTGCAGGCCTGCAAAATTCGAATTTCGCGAGCGGCGATTTGACCGGATGGGATGTCGTGACCACGGGAACCGGGAGCGTAGGTGTATTGACGATCACTGCAGTACCGGAGCCCGAGACTTATGCGCTCCTGCTGCTCGGGTTAGGCCTTGTCTTGGTGGCCTCACGCCGCCGCAGGCGGTATTTCGCGATGACTTGATCATGATCCTCGACGCCTGTATCGATCTGCCGCCTGGCGTCGAGGTAGTCGCCTGATGATTTCCTGACGCGCTCGGCACGCCTGCAGACGCGCCAATCGGAGCGTCGCCGCGGAATCGATCACCTTGAAGTCGCTGTTCATCGCGGCGGATGCGATGGTGGTGCTGAGACGCGCGCCCGCCCCGGCGTCTACACGCACCGCTGGCGTGGAGCGAACGCGCGTAGCGCTCCACATTTCTCAAGGCTTCGGCAAGAGCAAAAAGAGGTGGCTGCGATGTTTCATGGGCCTGCAATCGGCCCTCTACTTGGTGACTCGTCAATTCGCCTCGCAATGAGACAATCCGCGGTATGGCATCCACTCCCTACCGACCGCCTGAGCACCGGGGACTTTCCCTTCTTTATCTCTCGGAGCATCTGATCGTTGTCGACAAGCCCAGCGGACTGCTGAGCGTGCCGGGGCGCGACCCGGGCAAAGAGGATTGCTTGTCGCTCCGGGTGCAGGCGGAGTTTCCCGATGCCCAGATCGTTCATCGCCTGGACATGGGCACGTCAGGCATTGTCGTCATGGGGCGCGGCGCGAGGGCGCAGCGCGCGCTCAGCATCCTGTTCGAGCAGCGCAAGGTGCGCAAGCGCTACCAGGCCTTGGTCGACGGGCATTGGACAGCGGCCGCCACGGGAGCGATCGAGCTTCCCATCGGTGCAGATGGACCCAACCGAGCGAAGCAGAAAGTCGACGCTGCCCTGGGCCGGCCGAGCCTGACCCGCTATCGCGTACTCGACACCTGCACGACGCACGCGTGCACGCGTGTCGAGCTAGAGCCCGTCACCGGGCGCACTCACCAGTTGCGAGTGCACATGGAAGCGATGGGGCATCCGATCCTTGGTGATGACTTCTACGGTACGCCGGACTCCTGCGCCAAGGCGGAGCGCTTGATGCTTCACGCCTGCCGAATCGAACTGGCCTGCCCGGAAACGGCGGCACTGATGAGCTTCGATTGCCCGCCGCCGTTCTGATCAGATCTCGGTCACGTCCCCCAACACCGGCGCACCAAGCCTTGGGAAAGAGGGCCTGTCGATGCCCTAGGCATCCGACTGATGCCGACGAGCCGCGCCGAGCAGGACCGAAGCTGAACGGTCCCTGGCGCAATCGCGCGCTTGCTACTGAGTACGATAGCCGACCGGATTCTGATCGAGCGTCTTCGCGATGCCTTTGTACTGGTCGCGGATATAGGCACTGGCGGGCCGCGGCGTGAAGAATTGCAGCCACAGGCGCACCATGTGGCGCTTGCGCGATCCGTCGGCGGCGTCGGTGAAGGCGGTTCGCCCGTGCAGCACCGTGTAGTTGTTTACGAACTGGATGTCGCCCGGCCGCAGTTCCATCTCGTAAACCAGTTTCGGGTCGTTCATTACCCGGTCGATGCAGGCGAGCGCCGAGAGCTTCTCGGCGGGCGTTTCCACGCCCGGGGTCTCGATCGCTTTCTGTATGGTGCCGCGCCGGAACGAGCAGCTCAGCACACCATCGGTCACGTCGAACACCGGGCCGTTCCAGAGCTCGATCGGTCCGTCGGCCTCCGTGGTGATGTAGGGCAGCCCCTCGTACAGTGGCGGCAGCATGTCCGGCGCCTCGGCAAGGATCGCGTTGTGCACGGACATCGAGCTGACGATGCGACTGATGCCGCCGGACCGGCCTTGGCGCAGGCAAAGGAGCGAGGTCATGTCGGCGCGGTCGACATGGAGGTCGAGCCCGGCGTTGGTCTGGTAGCCGCGCGTGCGCACCGAGGTCGGGTCCTCGTTGCCATGATCGAACACGTGCCCCAGCATGTCGCCATAGACGTTCTGCGAGACTGGGCGGCCGAGATGGGTTCCGATCCCCCATTTCAGCAGAAAGACCTCGTCGTCCGTATAGCGTTCGACGGGAATGCCGCGCAGCAAAAAGAAGCCACGCCCGACCCGCACGTCGCGCTCCACCGCCGCAAGCCGAGACGCCAGCGCCGGCAGCGGGAAATCGTCGCGCGTGATGTCGATCAGCCTGCCGCCAGGATTGCGGATGCCCTTCAGCGCGCGGTCGAGGTCATCGATCTCCGCACCGCTCAACTCGTGCCGCCAGTCGTCGCTGCGGGCGATGTCCGCCTGCGTCCAGGCGCAGGCGGCGGTGATCGGTCGGGTGTAGATTCCACTCATGCGGTTTGCCTTTCGTAGTTCGCCGCGGGGTTCGCCTTTTCGCCATGCGCCGAAGGTGCATGATCCTGGCTTCCGCTCGAGCCCTGCGCCGAGTCGCGCACGGCAGCTTTTCGTTAAACTCGGTCGTCTCGATCTCGGGGCGAGGCGCGATTGCCCAGAATGACCGGCCTTGACCGACAGTACGCGTTCGACATGATGCCAGAAAGCGGCCGCGCGGTTCGACCGGGGCGGCCGTCAGGATGATGCGCCATGGGCATGCTCCCGGCCACGCCTGGTTTACGCGATAGCGCGACACGAGATGTGTCAGGCGGTTTGCGGTCGATGTGCCGTTTTCGAGTCAGAATCAGAAAGTATAGAACCATGAGCAACCCCGCCTTCAAATTCGATCACGTCCACATCATCAGCGAAAATCCCAAGGCATCGGCCGCCTGGTATGTCGGGATGTTCGGCGCGACCATCGCCGCCGACACCATCGCGCGCGGTGCACCGCAGGTCTTCGTGGAACTCGGCGGCGTGACGATCCTGATCCGTGGCCGCCGCCCTGGCTAGTGTGATGTTCCGTTAATCATTGGCATATGTATTGCGTGGAATTTCGGTATCTTTCGAGTGGGAGATACCGCTTTGCCGATGGGCCGATCTAAGGCTGAACTCATGTTGAGCCAAGACGAGCAATCGCAGCTGAACTCGATCGCATGATCGCGCACGATTACGGGGTGCACTGGTGGCCCGAGCGCGTATCGTGTTGGCCGCCGCGGCCGGTGACACCAACAGCGATATTGCGGAGCGCTTGCATCTGAGCGAAGCGACGGTGGGCAAGTGGTGAAAGCGCTTCGTCGCGCATCGACTCAGCGGACGGCATGATGAGTTGCGCCCGGGCAAACCGCGCACGATCGACGACGAGCGTGTGGCCGAGT
>JBIKKL010000241.1:0-7060 GCA_044360365.1 Burkholderiales bacterium
CTGCTCCTGCTGGCTGCGTGCCAGAGCGTTCCGATGCTGCCGGGTTTGTCCACGCACCGCATTGACATACAACAAGGCAACGTCCTCACGCAGGAGATGGTGGACAAGCTCAAGCCCGGGATGACCCGCCAGCAGGTCCGCTTCGTCCTCGGCACGCCCCCCATCGTCGATCCGTTTCATCCGGACCGCTGGGACTACATCTACTACTACAAGAAGGGCGGCGTGGTGCAGGAGCACCGGCGTCTGGTGTTGTTGTTCGACAACGAGACGTTGAAGCGCGTCGAAGGCGATGTCGTGCCGGGGGCGGGGCAATCCCCTGCGGCGAATGCGATCAAGGCGCCGGAGAATGTGAGCAAACCGGCCGCAGAGCCTGCCGAAGAGAGAGGCTTCTTCGGGCGCATGCTGGACAAGATCTTTTAGGGGGAACGCGCATGCGAATCATCGTGGCTGGCGCGAGCGGCCGAATGGGAAAGGCATTGCTGGAGGCCGTAATTGGCGCGGCGGATCTGTCGCTGCACGCGGCATTGGAACAACCCGGCAACGCCGTCCTGGGCAAGGATGCAGGGGAACTCGTCGGCGCGGCCTGCGGTGTCAAGGTCAGCACGTTGAGCGATGACGCTGTTCGAGGGGCCGATGCGCTCATCGACTTCACGCGCCCGGAGGGCGCACTCGCCCATTTGGCGATGTGCCGCAAGCACGGCGTGAAAATGGTCGTCGGAACGACCGGCTTTTCCGATGACCAGCGAGCGCTGTTCGTCGAGGCTTCGCGCGATATCGGCATCGTGCTCGCGCCGAACATGAGCGTCGGCACCAATCTGGTGTTCAAGCTCATCGCGACTGCGGCTCAGGTGCTCAACCAGGGCTACGACATCGAAGTGATCGAAGCCCATCATCGGCACAAGATCGATGCCCCTTCGGGCACGGCTCTGCGCATGGGGGAAATCCTGGCCGAGACGCTCGGCCGCGACCTGAAGCAATGTGCCGTATTCGGACGCGAAGGGGTGACGGGCGAGCGGGATCCTTCGACGATCGGGTTTGCCACCATACGCGGCGGCGACATCGTCGGCGACCATACGATCCTGTTTGCCGGCATCGGCGAGCGCGTCGAGGTCAGCGTCAAGGCTTCGAGTCGCGCAACGTACGCGCAGGGCGCGGTGCGTGCGGCACGGTGGCTGCAGGAGAAGCCGACGGGGCTCTACGACATGCAGGCGGTGCTCGGCCTCGACTGATTCAAAACCAGGGAGCAAATTGCCGGAGCAGGGTGCCTCCGCTATAATTCGTCTGGTCAATGAGCGGGATGGGCCATTCGCGGCACATCCCGCTTTGCACGTCTGCTGCCTCCGGAGCCGCCCTTGTCCGACTCGAAAGCCATACTCGCCCTTGCCGATGGGACCATCCTGCGCGGACTCTCCATCGGTGCGCCGGGAATATCGACCGGCGAAGTCGTGTTCAACACGGCCATCACCGGCTACCAGGAAATACTCACCGATCCATCGTATTGCCGCCAGATCGTCACCCTGACCTATCCTCACATCGGCAACACAGGGATCAACCCCGAAGACATCGAGTCGAAGCGCATCATGGCTGCCGGACTGGTGATCCGCGATCTCGCCATGGCGCCGAGCAACTGGCGCAGCCGCATGACACTGTCTGATTACCTCTGCTCCGAAGGGATCGTCGGCATCGCGGGCGTGGATACGCGCAAGTTGACGCGGATCCTTCGGGACCAGGGGGCACAAGGCGGTTGCCTCATGGCCGGAGAGATCGATGAATCCAAGGCAGTCCAGAACGCTCGTGCGTTTCCGGGGTTGTCGGGAATGGATCTCGCCAAGGTCGTTACGTGCGCGAGCAGTTCGCCGTGGACGCAGAGCGAATGGTCGCTTGCCTCGGGATACGGGCTCGTCGGCAGCACGAAACATCGCGTCGTGGCGTACGACTTCGGCGTCAAGAGCAACATCCTGCGCATGCTCGCATCGCGCGGATGCGAGATCACCGTGGTACCTGCGCTGACCAGTGCTTCCGAAGTGATGAAGCTGGCGCCGGACGGCGTGTTTCTTTCGAATGGCCCCGGCGATCCGGAACCATGCGATTACGCGATCGAAGCAATACGCGAGTTCCTGCGACTGCGCGTGCCGGTATTCGGCATCTGCCTCGGGCACCAACTGCTCGGACTCGCCGCGGGCGGGCGCACTCGCAAGATGAAGTTCGGGCACCACGGGGCCAACCACCCCGTGCTCGACCTGCAAAGCAAGCGGGTGCTCATCACCAGCCAGAATCACGGTTTCGAAGTGGCTGCGGATTCCCTGCCTGCAAACGTCGAGGTCACGCACGTGTCGCTGTTCGACGGCAGCCTGCAAGGATTCGCCTTCAAGGATCGACCGGCGTTCTGTTTTCAAGGGCATCCTGAAGCAAGTCCGGGTCCGCACGACGTGGACTATCTGTTCGACCGTTTCGTAACCATGATGAAGCAGCGGGAAGGCCAGGCAAGCAATGCCGCGACGCACTGATATCAAATCCGTCCTAATCATCGGCGCCGGCCCGATCGTCATTGGTCAGGCCTGCGAGTTCGATTACTCCGGCGCGCAGGCGTGCAAGGCGCTGCGAGAAGAGGGTTACCGGGTCATTCTCGTGAATTCCAATCCGGCCACGATCATGACGGACCCGGAGATGGCGGACGCCACCTATATCGAGCCGATCCAGTGGCCGGTGCTCGAGCGCATCATCGACGTGGAGCGGCCGGACGCACTGCTGCCGACCATGGGTGGGCAAACGGCGCTCAACTGCGCGCTGGATCTTGCCCGGAACGGCGTGCTGGCGCGTTACGGCGTCGAGATGATCGGTGCTTCGCGCGAAGCGATCGACAAGGCCGAGGATCGCGAGAAGTTCAAGGCCGCGATGGGCAAGATCGGGCTGGCGAGCCCGCGCTCGGCGCTGGCGCACAGCATGGAAGAGGCCTTGCAGGTGCAGGCGCTGGTCGGGTATCCCACCATCATTCGCCCCTCGTTCACGCTCGGCGGCACGGGCGGCGGCATCGCCTACAACAAGCAGGAGTTCGTCGAGATCTGCCAGCGCGGCTTCGACGCCTCGCCCACGCGCGAACTGCTGATCGAAGAGTCGGTCATCGGCTGGAAAGAGTACGAGATGGAGGTCGTGCGGGATCGCAACGACAACTGCATCATCGTCTGCTCGATCGAGAATCTCGACGCCATGGGCGTGCATACCGGTGACTCGATCACCGTCGCACCCGCTCAGACGCTGACGGACAAGGAATACCAGATCATGCGGGATGCCTCGATCGCGTGCCTGCGCGAGATCGGGGTCGATACGGGCGGGTCGAACGTGCAGTTCGGCATCAATCCCGACGACGGGCGCATGGTGATCATCGAGATGAATCCGCGGGTGTCACGCTCTTCGGCACTGGCCTCCAAGGCAACGGGGTTTCCGATTGCGAAGGTCGCCGCGAAGCTCGCGGTCGGCTACACGCTCGACGAGTTGCGCAACGAAATCACCGGCGGCGCCACACCGGCCTCGTTCGAACCCACGATCGATTACGTCGTGACCAAGGTGCCGCGGTTCGCGTTCGAGAAGTTCCCGCAGGCGAATGCCCGTCTGACGACGCAAATGAAGTCGGTGGGCGAAGTCATGGCGATGGGGCGCACTTTTCAGGAATCGCTGCAGAAGGCCCTGCGCGGCCTGGAGACGGGCGTCGACGGATTCGACGAACGCAGTGTCGAGCGCGAGGTCATCAAGCGCGAACTGGCCGAGACCGGGCCGGAGCGCTTGTGGTACGTGGGCGATGCCTTCCGGATCGGCATGAAGCTCGACGAGGTGCACGCAGCGTCCCACATCGATCCCTGGTTCCTCGTGCAGATCGAGGATCTCATCCGGCGCGAAGACGAGCTGCGCGGACGTGCTCTCGACGCCATCGAACGTGATGATCTCTACGAACTCAAGCGCCGCGGCTTTTCCGATCGCCGGCTCGCGAAGTTGCTCAATGTGCGTGAGGATGCGGTGCGCGAGCGGCGCCACGCACTCGGCGTGCGGCCAGTGTACAAGCGGGTGGATACCTGCGCGGCGGAGTTTGCCACGCACACGGCATACATGTACTCGACCTACGAGGAAGAGTGCGAATCGCTGCCGTCGAATCGACGCAAGATCATGGTGCTCGGCGGCGGACCCAACCGGATCGGCCAGGGGATCGAGTTCGATTACTGCTGTGTGCATGCGGCGTTCGCGCTGCGCGACGACGGGTACGAGACCATCATGGTCAACTGCAACCCGGAAACCGTTTCGACCGATTTCGACACATCCGATCGACTCTACTTCGAGCCGCTGACGCTCGAAGATGTCCTCGAAATCGTCGCGATCGAAAAGCCCGAAGGGGTGATCGTCCAGTTCGGCGGGCAAACGCCCCTCAAGCTGGCGCGTGATCTCGAGCGATGCGGCGTGCCGATCATCGGTACCACGCCGGACATGATCGATTGCGCGGAAGACCGCGAACGCTTTCAGCAGATGATCGCGAAGCTGCAGTTGCGTCAGCCGCCCAACCGCACTGCGCGCGATCCCCAGGAGGCAATGCGCCTCGCCGAGGAGATCGGCTATCCGCTCGTGGTGCGGCCGAGCTATGTGTTGGGCGGGCGTGCGATGGAAATCGTGCATGAGCCGGCCGACCTCGAACGCTACATGCGCGAGGCCGTGAAGGTTTCGAACGATTCGCCCGTGCTGCTTGACCGCTTCCTGAACGACGCGATCGAAGTCGATGTCGATGCGGTGTCCGACGGGGAGCGCGTCGTCGTCGGCGGCATCATGGAGCACGTCGAGCAGGCAGGTGTGCACTCGGGCGATTCGGCCTGTTCGTTGCCGCCGTTCAGCTTGTCGTCCGAGCTGCAGGCCGAGATCGAACGGCAGACCGTCGCGATGTCGCGTGCGCTCAATGTCGTCGGACTGATGAACGTCCAGTTCGCGATTCAGTCGGGGACGATTTTCGTCCTGGAGGTCAATCCGCGCGCATCGCGCACGGTCCCTTTCGTTTCGAAGGCGACCGGTGTACCGCTCGCGAAAGTCGCTGCACGCTGCATGTCGGGACGCAGCCTTGCCGAGCAAGGGGTGCTCGACAAGATCGTGCCGCCTTACTATTCGGTCAAGGAGGCGGTGTTTCCCTTCATCAAATTCCCGGGCGCGGACTCCATCCTCGGTCCGGAAATGAAGTCGACGGGCGAAGTCATGGGCGTCGGCGAGAGCTTCTCGGAAGCTTTCATCAAATCGCAGGCTGCTGCCGGTCAGAAGCTGCCTACCTCGGGGAACGTATTCCTGAGCGTGCGCGATGCAGACAAGGAACCGCTCGTCGACATCGCGCGTACGCTGAGCGGGCTGGGATTCGGTCTGTTTGCCACACGCGGTACGGCTCGGGCGCTGTCCGCAGCGGGCATTCCGGTGACCCCCGTGAACAAGGTGACGGAAGGTCGGCCGAACGTCGTCGACATGGTCAAGAACGGCGATTTCGCCCTCATCATCAACACGGTCGAGGATAGGCGCTCGGCGGTGCGCGATTCCTCCGCGATTCGACATGCGGCACTCCAAGCGCGGCTTGCGTACTACACCACGGTGGCCGGTGCGCGTGCGGCAGCGACCGGATTGCTCGCAGCGCACGAGTTCAGACCCTACCAGTTGCAGCGCCTGCACAAGCGTCTCGCCAAGGGCGACGCCCAACAGATCTAGAAGGACGAATTGACATGAAACGCATCCCTCTGACGGTGACCGGCGCCGAGAAGCTGCGAGCCGAACTTCACCAACTGAAAAGCGTGGAGCGGCCCGCGGTAATCAACGCGATTGCAGAGGCGCGCGCGCATGGCGATCTGTCGGAGAACGCCGAGTACGACGCCGCGAAGGAGCGGCAAGGGTTCATCGAGTCGCGCATCGCCGACGTCGAAGCTAAGCTCTCCAACGCCCAGATCATCGATCCGACTTTGCTCGACGCGGACGGCCGCTGCGTTTTCGGTGCGACGGTGGAACTGGAAGACCTGGATGCCGGGCAGACCATGACCTATCAGATCGTCGGCGACGACGAGGCTGATCTCAAGCAGGGAAAGATTTCGATCAGTTCGCCGATCGCGCGTGCGCTGATCGGAAAGTCCGCCGGGGACGTGGTCGAGGTCAACACTCCGGGCGGCACGCGGGAATACGAGATCCTGGACGTGAAGTACGTCTGAAGCGCTCGCCCCCCCGACGCCGCCGGACCGGCTTCAGATGCCGGCCCGTTTGCGCGCGGGTGGGCGGCGTGACCGGACGCCGGGGGATCCGGGTTTCGCCGAACTGACAGCCCGATTGCGCGTTGATTCGGGTTTGCGGGTACTGCGCGCAGGCGCAGACTTTCTCGATACAGGCGGCGGAGTCGCTTCTTCGCGCCTCGGACGAAAAACGACGAGCATCTTGCCGATTATCTGGACCGGCGAGGCGGTCAGCGCCTCGCAAATCTCGCCGAGCAACGCCTCGCGTTCGCGTCTGCCTTCGACCGCTGCGTGGACCTTGATCAATTCGTGGGCGCCGAGCGCGCGGTCTATTTCGCGCAGGACGGATTCGGATGCGCCGTGGCCGGAAACCCAGACGACAGGTTTGAGCGCATGTGCCCTTGCGCGCAATTCGCGTAGTGTTTTTCCCGGCAGGGGCACGCCGGGCTTCTTGGTTTCGGTCATTGCCCGATTCTACCGACACCCATGAGCAGGAAGAAGCCAGTCAGCGTCTGGATGCGCCGGCACCTCAACGATCCCTACGTGAAGCAGGCGGTGAAAAGCGGCTACCGTTCACGAGCCGCATACAAGCTGCAGGAGATCGACCAGAAGGACAGGCTGCTGAGACCCGGCGCGGTGGTCGTCGATCTCGGGTCCACGCCCGGCGGATGGTCGCAGATTGCGCGCGAGCGCGTTGGAGCAACCGGCAAGGTGGTGGCGCTCGACCTGACGCCCATGCAGCCGATACCCGGCGTGACCTTCATTCATGGCGACGTGCTCGACGAGGCGGTGACCCGGCAGTTGGCGGAACTCGTCGGCGAGCGTGCGGTGGA
>JBIKKL010000243.1:0-7036 GCA_044360365.1 Burkholderiales bacterium
CAATTCGCGCTGCCGGGAGTCCGACACGCTTCCAGCGCAGCATCGATACAGAGGAGACGTTTACATGGCAACGCACACACCGTACGACCCGCGCGAGTTCAAAGCCCTCGCCTTCCACGAAGCCGTACCGCGCTTTCGAGACGGCACCGACAACCCGCGCGCCTACCTCGAACGCTGTCTCGAGACGATCGCTGCACGGGAGCCAGTCGTGAAGGCGTTCGTTGCAACGAACGTAGCAGGCGCCCGCGAAGCCGCCGATGCGAGCACGCGACGATGGAAGGCCGGCCAGCCGCTCTCGCCGATCGACGGCATGCCGATCGCCATCAAGGATCTGCTCGAAACGAAGGACATGCCGACCGAGATGGGATGCGAGGCCCTGAAGGGCAACTTCCCGAAGCGCGACAACGCCGCCGTCTGGGCGCTGCGCGAAGCGGGGGCGGTCGTCCTGGGCAAGACCGTCACCGCCGAACTCGGTGGCTCGCATCCCGGCGCGACGACCAATCCCTTCGATCCGGCACGAACCCCGGGCGGTTCTTCCTCAGGATCGGCAGCCGCCGTCGCTGCCCGCATGGTGCCCACGGCCATCGGCACACAGGTCGGCGGCTCGATCATTCGACCTGCAGCGTATTGCGGCAACGTCGCGCTCAAACCGACGCAGGGGGCGATCAATCGCGGCGAGCGGCAGGCAACGAGCATGAGCACGCATGGCGTACACGCCGGCAACATCGAGGACATGTGGCAGGTCGCGATCGAAATCGCACGTCGCGCCGGCGGAGATCGTGGCGCGTCCGGACTGTTCGGCCCGACGAATCCGCCCGCCCCGATCAAGCCCGAACGACTGATCGTGCTCGAAACCCAGGGGTGGGCAGAGTTGGACGAGGCGAGCCGAACGGCATTCGAGCGCTTGCTCTCGACCCTGCAACGCGGGGGGATCGAACTGCTGCGCAGAAAGGACCACCCCTGGATCGAAGCCCTGGAGCAGGCCGTCGCCGAAGCGAACCGCATCGGCGGGATGATCACGGCCTGGGAGAACCGCTGGTTCATTCGCAACCTCGTCAATCAGCATCCCGAGGGCGTCAGCACCCGGGCGCAGAACATCCTGCGCTCGGCCGAGGCGCTGACGCCGGAAGACTATCGGGTCATGCTGATGGATCGCGCAATCGCTCAGCAGCGCCACGCCGCCCTGGCCCAGATGGCCGATGCCGTCATACTGCCCGCCTGCCCCGGCCCAGCCCCGCTCTGGAGTGGCGACATCCCCGGCCAGCCGCTCGCGCCACGCCCCACCGGCAGTTCGGTGTTCAACATGCCGAGCTCGATGCTGTTCGCACCGTGCGTGACGATGCCGCTCATGAGCGTCGGTGGCATGCCGATGGGCGCGCAGTTGATGGGGCAGCAGCATCAGGACGCGCGGATCACTGGCTATGCACGCTGGATACTTGGATCGATCGAGCCGGTGGTGGCGTAATTTCGGCGGCTGCAGCGTCTTCTGCAAAAAATCCGTCAGCTCTGCGCAAGCTTCGCGTCGAGGTCTTCCAGGCTGATCACCCAACCGAGTCGACGCTGTATGTTCGACAACGCGAACTGGTGCAGATCCTGGCCGTAGGCGGATGCCACGCAATCGGAGATCACCACCGCACGCAAGCCCCGGTTATAGGCGCCGAAGACCGAGGCGAGCACGCAGGTATTCGTATTGCAGCCGGCGATGAAGAGGGTGTCCTTCTTCATGAACCTCAGCAGCAGTTCGAGCGGCGTGCCGAGGAAGGCATCGAAGGTGCGTTTGCTGTCGACCAGCAGATCGCTCGGCTGCACGTCGAGGGCGGGCACGATCTGACCTTCGATCGATCCGGGGCTCTTGTGACGCGCGAAGTCGCTTTTCGCATGCGGCGAGAATGACTCCTTCAGCTGCAGCATCGCGCGCTCGAACGGATGCTGGCCGAGTAGCGGCGCTTCGTAGACCGTCGTGACATGCACCACCGCGATCGAATGCTTGCGCGCCGTGGCCAGCAGGCGATTGGTGCCGGCAATGACGCGCCTGCATTCGTCTGCAGGCACCGGCAGCGAAGCGATTTCCGGCTCCAGGTTGCCGCGCTGACAATCGATGGTGACCACCGCGCAGGCGGCAGGATCGATGTCGAGCAGCGCATTCATTCGCGAGATGGTAGTAGAGCGATCGACCGGATCAGCCATGACGATTCCTTCGGTGAATGCGTAAAGTCGGTGTTGCCGAAATCAGCGGGCCGGATGATCGATGCGCTTGGCGTGACCGGCGCCGATCCTGCCGTCGATCGCGTCGCGCAGCCAATCGGCCACGTGCAGATAAAAGTCGGGCAGACGACTGCCGAAGGTGTGGGTCTCGTTTTCATAGACCCAGAATTCCTTCGGGCAATGCAGCGATTCGAAGAAGCTCTGCGCATCTTCGAGCGGACACAGTTCGTCGAATTCGCCCATCGCGAGCAGCGTGGGGCAACGGATCTTGTCGACGAGGGGTGCGAGCGTCATCTGCGCGGCCATCTTGTCGAACTGTGCGTCGTCGTACACGTTCGCCATATACTTGTAGTTGGCCCGATACGCCGGCTTGCTGTGCTGGAAGATCGTGTCCTTCTGGCCATACACACCCATCGCACCGACGATCGCCTTCAATCTTGGATCGTGCGCGGCAATCCGCGGCACCCAGTAGCTTCCCATGCTCCAGCCGTAGGCGCCGATGCGGCTCGCATCGATGCCCGGCGTCTTCTCGAGGAAGTCGATGGCCGCCGAGCCTGCGCGCTCGAAGTTGTCGAGCGTGACCCAGGTCTCCCGCACGTTGCTTTCGCCCTGCCCCGGCCCGTCGATCGTGAGGGTTGCCATGCCGCGTCGGCGGAAATGATTGTGATAGGGACTCGGCATGTACTCCTTGATGGTGTCCATGCCCGGCACGACCAGCACGCAAGGCGCCTGATCGACGCCGGGCACCGTCTGCAGTATGCCCGGGATCGTCTTGCCGTTCTCGAACGGAATCTCGACCCGGCGCACGTGCCCCTCGGGATTGAGCTCGATGAACTTCTCGTAGCACGCAACGAGCTTCCCATACAGCTCGCGCTTGCGCGCCGTATTCGAATGGATCACGCCGCAGGCCGGACCATAGTAGAGCGCAGCACGGTAGTAGAACTCCGCCGCGCTCTCCCGGTGCCCCGCGGCCTCGGCTTCGCGCGCGAGCTGCTCTTCCTGCGAAGCCGTGCGCACCCACTCCTTCACCACCGCACCGGGCACCTTGATGCGTTCGGTCGTTCGCTTCACGTCGGCGGGCCGAAACCCCCATTCCACGAACATGACGGCCCGGAAGCCGTAGACGTCCAGCACCTTGTAGAACTCCTCGGTGATCCATTTCTGGCCGTAGCGGGCGTGATCGGTCATGCGATTCTCCGGGGGTTGTGCCATTCGATTATCCGCGAAGGGGGAGGCGATGCAAGATGAAGCATGGCGAATGGGCTGAACGCCACGAAGCCGTGGTGGCGGTTCTGGAAGTGACCATTGTGGACAAGGGGCTGGCAGCGCCGCACGGTGCGATCGCGGCAGCGCGACTCTCGATCAGGGCCTTTGCGAAATCGCACCTTCCGGGCAACGACATGCACGGCGACCCGCGTATTACAATGCTCCCGCGGCCTATGACCGCCAGGGAATCCCGATGAAGGAAGAGCATTTTGTCGTCACAAGCAGGGATGCGATCCGGTATGGCTTTTTCGATCGTGAATCGGCCATCGCCTGCGCCAAGAAATTCCGCGCGGAGCTGGGAATCGCGGCCTCCGTAAACGGCCCCGGCTACGAAATCTCGGCGGCGGAGATCAGGCAGATGATCGTCGAATCGGAGTCCGACGAGGAAAGAACCAAGAAGCTTCCGTAGCCCGTTCGCGGGCAGTCGGATTCATCGCCGCGCGTTCGATCGCGTACAGGCTCCCCGCCCGGTCGACAGGCGCACGTATCTTTCGAAGGAGAAAAGCCATGGGACTCGCCGGTGGATGCCATTGCGGCCGCATACGCTACGAAGTGGAGGGCGATCCGCTGACGCACGCGCTGTGCCACTGTTCCGATTGCCGACGGCATGCGGGCGCACCGATGGTCGGCTGGACGATGTATCCGCACGCAGCGCTCAGGATCACGAAGGGCACGCCCAAAGTCTACGAATCGTCGCAGCATGGCCGCAGGCATTTCTGCGACCACTGCGGAACAGGGCTGTTCTACTACAACGAGGAAATGCTGCCCGGCATCGTCGACATCCAGAGCGCCACCTACGATACGCCGGAAGCCATCCCGGCCCGGATCCAGATTCAGGTCGCCGAACGGATCAGCTGGATGGAGCACGCCCACGAACTTCCCCAGTTCCAGCGTTTTCCGCCGCTGGCGTAGATGTCCCGGGAATCGGTCGACGTCCGCGAGAACCCCGCACCCGGGAACCAGCACCGCGATGCAGGTCCTCCGATCGAGACTGGCTGCATCAAATCGACTGCCCGCATTGACCCGCAACTTCGAGACGGCACAACCCATGGTCCAGCCCGCCAGCCTGTTCGACGATGCCGTCCGCTACGCCCAGCAGCACGAGGTGCACTGGACGCGCGATCCCCATGCAGAACCCCACGGCTGGGGCGTCCACCACGATGATCCGCCCCCGTACAATCGGCTGTTCGGCCCGGTACACTCACGCGGCCCGGCATCCGGCGTGGTGTGGCGTCACGGTCGATCGCTTGCCCGCTGGGGCGAACCCGAACGCGCCGATCTCACGTTCAGCGTCGCCAAGACCTATCTCGCATTGCTTGCAGGGGTCGCGCACGCGCAGGGCTTGTTGCCGGATCCCGATGAACCGGTGGTCCATCGACTCCCCGGCATCGGCTTCGACAGTCCGCACAATCGCCCCATCACCTGGATGCATCTGCTCACACAGACCAGCGAATGGGAAGGCACGTGCCAAGGACTGGCCGATACGGTCGATCGCTATCGCAAGGTCGCGCACGATCCGAAGCCGGTCGATGGCATCAAGGGAACTGCGCGGCCGCTGCAAGCCCCGGGCACCTACTGGGAGTACAACGACGTCCGCATCAACCAGTTCTCCCTGGCGCTGCTGCATTTGTTCGGACGCGCGTTGCCGGAGGTGTTTCGATCCTCCCTGCTCGATCCGCTCGGGGTAACCCAGGATGTGCGCTGGGCAGGCTACGATCAGGCTTGGGTGGATCTGCCGGCGAAGGACGGACGTACCGCGCAGCGCGTGCAGTCCGTGCCCGGCGGCACGCACTGGGGCGGCGGCGTTTCGATCAGCGCGATGGACCAGGCTCGCATCGGCGAACTCGTGCTGAATCGCGGCACGCTTCATACGGCTGATGGACCCACGCAGTTGATTCCGTCCCCGTGGATCGACCGCATGTGCACGCCCGTCGCGATCGCGCCTTTCTACGGCATGCTGGTCTGGCTGAATCCGGCAGGCAGGTCCTTCCCGGGTGCGAGCGAGCGCAGCGTCTTCATGGTGGGCGCAGGCGGCAACTACGTGTGGATCGAGCCCGAGCACGACGCAGTGATCGTCGCCCGATGGATCGACTCGGCGCACTTCAACGAGTTTTCGCAGCGCATGACGATTGCCTTGCGGCAGTTGGGGAAATGAGAAAGCACGGCACCCCGCTACTCGCACACGACGAAGAGGCAGCGAAGCGGCAGTTTGATCTGCGAAGGCACATCGTCTAAGTCATGGGCATCGACATCCAGGCGGTTGCCGAATGCATCGAAGAGGCGGCTCGAACCCTCGTTCTACCTCGCTTCGCGCGACTGTCGGCCGGTGACGTGGAGAGCAAGCAGACATCCGGCGACGCCGACGATATCGTAACCATCGTAGACCGTGAGGTCGAAGCACATCTGTCGACGGCCCTGAACGCACTCGATCCGACAGCCAACGTGATCGGAGAAGAAGCAGCGCATCGTCGTCCCGAATTGCTGGGTTTGCTCGCGGGCGATCGGCCCCTCTGGATCATCGATCCCATCGACGGCACGAAGAACTTCGTCCGGGGCGACGACGCTTTCGGCGTGATGGTGGCCTACGTCGCGGCGGGACGCACTGAAGCCGCCTGGATCGTGCTCCCCGCCCGGCGCCAGACATTCGTCGCGCAAGTCGGCGGCGGCGCCTTCGTCAATGGAAAACAAATTCGCGTCCCTTCGGTTCAGAACGATCGCCTGCTGCGTGGTGCGGCGCTCACCCGCTACATGCCCGGAAACCTGGGCGACCAGGTCACGCAGGCACTGCACCCTCGCATCGAGACCAGGTCACCCTCCGGTTGCGCGGCCATCGAGTACACCGACATTCTCGAGGGCCATCGAGACTTCGTCGTCTACTACCGGCTCCTGCCATGGGATCACGCAGCACCGGCGCTCATGCTGACCGAGGCCGGCGGGTTTGCACGCCACATCAGCGGTCGATCGTATTCGCCGCGTTCGGAAAGCCAACTGACGATCGTGGCGCGCGATGCCGACGCTGCGGATCGACTGCGCACCTGGCTCCTCGACGCAATCAGGTCGTGAGCCGATACACCCGCGTCGCAGTGTCGTGGAAGAGCGAAGCACGCTCGCTGGGCGAATAGCCTTTCGAAAGCCGCTTGAAGGCATTCCACACGACGCCGTAGTCGTACGAGATCTTGTCGACGGGAAAATTGCTCTCGAACATGCAGCGCTGCGGGCCGAATTGCTCGATGCAATAATGCATCAACGGTGCCAGCGCGTCGGCCAATTCCTCGGAGCCGATGGGTCGCGAGCGCGCATGCCAATCGTAGCCGAAACGTTTCTGACCCACGCCGCCGAGCTTGAGCACGATGTTGGGACAGGCTGCGGCCGCCGCGATACCGCGTCGCCAATCCGCCAACACGTCAGGGTCGCGCCCGGCGTAGGGCCCCACTCGCAACAAACCGCCGACATGATTCAGTACGATGGTCAGATCCGGCACGGCGCGCGCGAGCGCGGCGAGCTCTTCGAGCTGTGTATGGTAGAGCGAATTGTCCAGCGTCAGCCCCATCTTCGCCAACACGCG
>JBIKKL010000244.1:0-7006 GCA_044360365.1 Burkholderiales bacterium
AGGCCTCGGGATTGTTGACCAGTTCGGGGCTCGCCTGGATGGAACCGACTTTCGCGCGCGCATTCGTCACGCCGAGCAGCACCTGCTGTTCGTGCGCGGCATAGGCCTTCACCGTGTTGACGAGATTCGGAATCAGGTCGGCGCGGCGCTTGTACTGGTTGAGCACCTCGGCCCAGGACGCCTTGATCTGTTCGTCCGTGGATTGCAGCGTGTTGTAGCCGCAGCCGGAGAGCGTCAGCGCAGCGAAGAGAACCATCACAAACCGAAGAGCAAGCATATTCACTCCTGTTGATCGAATCCGGCGTAGAGAAGATGAGGGCGATGGTAGCCTAATCAAGCGCCCCCATCGTACGCGCAACACTGCCCCGAGGGGGGATCGGGGATCTGACGATCCTTCTTTGTGTGTTCTGCAACACGTAGGGCAGAATACCGGCCACATTTCACGAGCCCCCATCGACATGGTTCTCTACGCGGCCACCATTTTCCTCGGCGCATTTCTGCTGTTCCTCGTCCAACCCATCATGGCCAAGCAGATCCTGCCCTGGTTCGGCGGATCGGCCGCGGTCTGGGCCACCTGCATGGTCTTCTTTCAGGTCACGCTGCTTGCGGGCTATGCCTACGCGGACTGGACGACCCGGCGCATGTCGCAGCGAACGCAGGCGAAGCTGCACATCGCGCTGCTGATCGCAAGCCTCGCGTTCATGCCCATCATTCCGGATGCGGGCTGGAAGCCCACCGGCGAAGAAAACCCGAGTGTGCGCATCCTGGCCATGCTGGCAGTCGCCATCGGCCTGCCGTACCTGATGCTCGCAAGCACGAGCCCGCTCATACAGGCATGGTTCGCCCGTCGCTATGACGGCACCCTTCCCTATCGCCTGTTCGCATTGTCGAACTTTGCGTCGCTGGCAGCGCTGCTTGCGTATCCGGTCACGGTGGAACCCTGGATCACGACGCGCATCCAGTCGATCGGCTGGTCGACCGCCTACGCGCTCTTCGTCATTCTCTGCGCCGCTGCGGGCATATCGGCACTGCGCAATAGTACGGCGGGCGCGCCCAAACCGAATGCCGCCTCGAAAACGACGGTCGACACCTCCGCGCCTGCGCCCACTCGATCGACGCAACTGCTCTGGCTCGTGCTGGCCGCGCTCGGTTCGTTGATGCTGGTCGCGGTGACCAACCATATTTGCCAGAACGTAGCCTCCATACCGTTCCTGTGGATCGTTCCGCTCACGCTGTACCTCGCCACGTTCATCTTCGCCTTCGATCATCCGCGGTGGTACCTGCGGCGATTCTTCATCGCAGCGACGGCGATCGCTCTGCCGGTCATGGCCTTCATGTTCGACTCCCTGGAACTCTACTACGCGGTGCCGGTGTATCTCGCCGGTCTCTTCGTCATCTGCATGTTCTGCCACGGCGAGTTCGCGCGGCTCAAGCCTGCCCCGAAGTACCTGACGACGTATTACCTGATGCTCTCTCTCGGCGGTGCGTTGGGCGGGCTACTGGTCGGTTTGGTCGCGCCCTATGTACTCAGCGGTCACTTCGAGATGCTGCTCGGATTGGTCGCATGCGGCCTGCTCCTGCTCCATCTCACCCGATCGTGGGGGCTTTGGGCGAGCGGCATCGCGATCGCCGTGATCGGCACGACGGCCTGGGCGTCGTATCAGAAGGTGGAAGAACAGGTGAGCCACTCGCGCGTCATGCTGCGAAACTTCTACAGCGCGATTCGCACCCGGGACTCCGAATCGCCCGCACCCTTTCGCTCCCTCGTGCACGGCGGCATCATGCACGGCGGCCAATTGCTCGATCCGGATTTGCAGCTCGAGGCGAGCAGCTATTTCGGACCCGACAGCGGCTTCGGTCGGCTGTTCGATGCCCTGCCCGACGAGCCTCGGCGCGTGGGCGTGATCGGCCTCGGTGCCGGCTCGATCACAGCCCATGCACGGGCGGGGGACGTCTTCCGCTTCTACGAGATCAATCCGCAGGTCGTCGATCTTGCCTACGAGGAGTTCACCTTCCTCACGGCGACCCAGGCAAAGACCGATGTCATCCTCGGCGACGGCAGATTGAGCCTCGAACGCGAGTCTGCGCAGCAATACGACGTGATCGCGGTGGACGCCTTCTCGGGCGATGCCATCCCGATGCATCTGCTCACCAGGGAAGCCTTTCGCATCTACCTCAAGCATCTCAAGCCGGACGGCGTGATCGCGTTCCAGGCGACGAACCGATTCGTCGACATCGCGCCGGTCGTGGAGCGACTGGCGTCGGAACACGGGATGACCGCCGTCATGATCTCGGACTATCCACAAGGCGGGAGCGGCCCGGAGTACTGGCTCTCCGGCACGGATCAGATTCTGGTGACACGCAATGCGGCTGTACTAGGCCACGAGCGCATTCGCGGTGCGGCGGAGACGATCGTGGCGCGACCGAACTTTCCGGTCTGGACGGATGACTTCAATAATCTGTTGCGGGTGTTGAAGCGGTAGTTCGTGTTTGCCGCGGAGAAGGGGGGAAAGGCAGAAAACGCCGCCGCGTGTCGATGCGCCGATGCGTAAATTCGACGATAAGGTCGGGCATCGAAACGAATCCCTAGGCATGACCGCTCTGGCTTGTCCCCCTTCCCCCTTCGCCTTTCCCCTTACTCCGCACGCAAAGCCCCCCTCAAACCCGTCCAAACAGATTCCGCCGCGCATACTCCAGATGCGTCACCACCGCTTCGCGTGCGCGCTCTGCATCGCGTGCACGCAGTGCCTGCACCAGCTCCCGATGCTGGCGTTCGTACTGAACACGCCGCTCCGGGGTCACGATGCGATCCTTGAGCTTGCCCCACTCGGCCTGCTGCCGGACCAGCGTGAAGAGATCGAAGATCGCGACGATCAGGCGGTTGTGCGTGGCGGATGCAATGGCTTGATGAAGCGCTGCGTCCCAGAGTTCGAACTCGTCGAGCGTCGCCCCGCGCTCGGCCTGCTCCATGCATCGATCCATGCGGGCGAAATCGTCGGCGGTCGCGTGGATCACGGCAAGCTCGACGACCCGCGATTCGAACTGAAGCCGCGCATCCATCAACTCGGCAGGACTCACCTTCAAGCCGTCGAGCAAGGTACGCAGACGGTCGACCTCGCTTTCCGCTTCCTTGCTTGCGACGAAGGTACCCCGCCCGACCGTGCGGGTGATGTAGCCCTCGGCCTCCAACTGGGCCAGCATTCGGCGGGCTGCACTGCGGGCCGTTCCGAACCGGGCGACCAACTCGCGTTCGGTGGGCAGACGTTGTCCGGGTTGGAGTTGCCCGTTATCGACGCCGACGACGATGAAGTGGCGCAGGCGGTCGGCTCCATCCCTCGATTTCGTGCGCTCGATCATGACCCTTCGCGTCTGCTGCCCCAAGAGCTTCGAGTATTTCACAAGATGATCAATACAACAATTGATCACTTTATGAATGTACCGGGAACGAGCGCCCAACACCCGCAATCGAGCCTGAGTTTACCTCGGGATTTTCGATAGATTTCGCGAAGGTCAGAATACGTGGCAACAGATCAAGACCGGCGCCATCTGGACCCATTGACCATTGATCATTTTTCTTCTAGCCTCTCGGCATCATCGAGCAGAGAAGGCAAGCGATGGCCCGCAAAATCAAGCATCCCGAAGCCATACCGGTCGATCCCGATCTCAACCCCGGCCACCGCTGGCACCGGCCGCTGCAGGCGCCCGGCATCAGCCAGGTGGACTTTGAAGAGCGCGTCGATTTTCAGCGTCTGCATCGCTATCGCCTTGCGCGAACGCGCGAGTCCCTCAAGGCCTCCGGCTTCGGCGCCATACTGTGCTTCGATCAGCACAACATCCGCTACATCTCCAGCACGGTCATCGGCGAGTGGGCACGCGACAAGCTCATCCGCTACACGCTCCTGACGGGCAACGGGCAACCCTGGGTCTGGGATTTCGGCTCCGCCGCTCGCCACCACAAGCTCAATTGCCCCTGGCTGCCCGAAGACCACTGTCTCGCCGGCAATCCGGGCATGCGCGGCGCGATCGGTCCGAAGGTCGGCTTGTTCGAAGCGGCAGCCAGGGAGATCAAGGACATCCTGATGCGCGAAGGCGTGGCGGACATGCCGGTCGGTCTCGACGTCTGTGAACCCGGCATGCTCTTCGCGCTGCAAAAGGAAGGCCTCGAAATCCGCGACGGACAGCAGATGATGCTCGCTGCGCGGGAAGTGAAGAGCCACGACGAGATCACGCTCCTCAACACGGCGGCCGCGATGGTCGACGGCGTGTATCAGGACATCATGGAAGCCTTGAAGCCGGGCGTGAAGGAAAGCCAGATCGTCGGCCTTGCGACCAAACGGCTGTACGAAATGGGCTCCGACTGCGTCGAAGCCATCAACGCCATCGCCGGCGAACGCTGCAGCCCGCATCCGCACAACTTCACCGACCGGCTGATCCGCCCGGGGGATCAGGCGTACTTCGACATCATCCAGTCGTTCATGGGCTACCGCACGTGCTACTACCGCACGTTCGCCGTCGGCAAGGCGAGCCAGCCGCAACTCGAAGCGTACAAGAAGGCGCGGGCCTGGATGGACGGCGCCATCGAAATGCTTCGCCCCGGGGTCTCGACGGAGAAGGTTGCCAAGGCCTTCCCGAAATGCACGGAGATCGGCTTCGAAACCGAGATGTCGGCCTTCGGCCTCAACTTCTGCCACGGCCTCGGTCTGGGTCTGCACGAGCGGCCGCTCATCTCGCGCCTGAACTCGTTCAAGGACCCCTACGAACTCAAGGCCGGCATGGTGTTCGCAGTCGAAACCTTCTGCCCGGCGTCCGATGGCGTATCGGCGGCACGCATCGAAGAGGAAGTGGTCCTCACGCCCAGCGGGGCCAAGATCATCTCCCTCTTCCCCGCAAAGGAACTGCCGGTTTCTAACAAATACTGAAATTCGGTGCCAGGCACGTGCCTGGCACCGAATTTTCGGAGCGAGGCGAAATGAACCACGACGCAAGACGACCATCGCGCAGTTCGCCGCAGGCCCTCGCCGACCTCGCGCAGCGCTTCGGCGAGCGCTTCGTCACGACGCCCGCCATCTGCGAACGCCACGGACAGGATGAATCCTGGCATTTGCCGGCGCCGCCGGACGCAGTGATATTCGCCGAAAGCACCGAGGACGTCGCCGAGATCGCGAAGATCTGCCACCGGCATTCGACACCGATGATTCCCTTCGGCGTCGGCACCTCGCTCGAAGGCCATGTCGCCGCGCTCCAGGGCGGCGTGTGCATCGACCTGAGCCGGATGAACGCGGTGCTCGAACTCAACGCCGAGGACATGGATGCGCGCGTACAGGCTGGCGTCACGCGCAAACAGCTCAACGCGCACATCAAGGACACCGGCCTCATGTTCCCGGTCGATCCCGGCGCGGATGCCACCCTCGGCGGCATGACGGCTACGCGCGCCTCGGGAACCACGGCCGTGCGCTACGGCACCATGCGCGACAACGTGCTCGGCCTCACCGTCGTATTGAGCGACGGCCGCATCATTCGCACCGGAACGCGCGCGCGCAAGTCGTCCACCGGCTACGATCTCACACGGCTCTTCGTCGGCTCGGAAGGCACGTTGGGGATCATCACCGAAGTCGCCGTGCGGCTGCATGGCGTACCGCAGGCGATAAGCGCCGCTGTCTGCAACTTCCCTTCGCTGCAGGCAGCCGTCGATACCGTGATCACCACGATTCAGTCCGGCATTCCGGTCGCCCGCATCGAACTGCTCGACGAAGTCCAGATTCGCGGCGTCAACAACTACTCCAAGACCGATTACGTCGAAGCGCCCACCCTCTTCTTCGAGTTCCACGGAACCGACGCGGGCGTCGGCGAGCAGGCCGAAACCGTGGGGCAGATCGCAACCGACAACGGCGGCACCGGCTTTCGCTGGGCGACACTGCAGGAAGAGCGCACCAAGCTCTGGGACGCACGCCATAACGCGTATTACGGCGGACTGTCGTTGCGTCCCGGTGCGAAGGGCTATGTCACCGATGTCTGCGTGCCGATTTCGAAACTCGCCGAATGCGTCGTCGAAACCAAACGCGACATCGAGGTCTCCGGACTGATCGCACCGATCGTCGGTCACGTCGGCGACGGCAACTTTCATCTGGTGATCCTCGTCGATCCCGAGAACCAGACGGAAGTGGCGCAGGCAGCGGCACTGAACGATCGCGTCGTACATCGTGCGCTTGCGGCCGGCGGCACCTGCAGCGGCGAACACGGCGTCGGCTACGGCAAGCTGCAGTTCCTCGATACGGAGCACGGAGCGGCCTTGTCGGTGATGCGAACGATCAAGGCGGCGCTCGATCCGCAGAACCTCATGAATCCGGGCAAGATTGTCGCCCCCGCCGCGAACGACTGAACCCACCGAGGCCCGCCATCCATGAATCGCAGGGATAGACGCCACGCCCGTTTCGGCCGCCGCACGGGCAGCAAGAACACGTCGAGTGCGCAGCTGCCCGGCATCGCGTCGGCTGAAACCGCCGAGGCGATCACCGAATCCGTCGAAACGACGACAACACCGTCAACCGCGAGCGTCGAGTGCTCGCCAGCAATCAGGGAGCAGGAAGCGATGACCCCGAACGAAGCGGCCCGGCCGCTCGCGCCGGCCGACGACGACATCGGCCGCGAGAAGCGGCTACGCATGTATCGCATGCTGAACGAACTGCGTTTGTGCGAAAAGCGCGCCTACGATCTGTTTCTCCAGAATCTGGTGAAGGGCACGAGCCACCTGTCCCTCGGGCAGGAGGCCATCGCCGCCGGCGTAGCCCTCGGCATGCGCCGCGACGATTACACGTTCTGCACCTATCGCGGCCATGCGCATACGCTAGCGCGCGGCGTGTCGATGGAAGGCGTCCTCGGCGAACTGATGGGCCGCGAGTGTGGCGTCACCGGGGGCAAGGGCGGCTCGATGCACCTCACATCGGTGGAACACGGGGCGATGGGCTCGTACGCCATCATCGGCGCGCACCTGCCCGTCGCATGCGGG
>JBIKKL010000247.1:0-6945 GCA_044360365.1 Burkholderiales bacterium
AGCAACTCGCGCAATGGGCCACCGAGACCGAGATCGCCCCTGGCCGAGGCGGGGCCCGTGGCGGCGGCCGATGGAACGTCTATGTGGCGGAAGTCGACGATCAGGCAAGCGCACTCGCTGCCTACGATGCGTTGCGGGCGGCGGGATTCCCGGCTCAGATACGCCCGAGCGGTACCGCAGGCGGCGCGATCGTCTATCGAGTTCGCGTCGGCAATTTGAGCGGCCGTGCCGATGCGGAAGCGGTCGGGGAACGGGTGCGGAAGCTGGCGGGGCTCGGCGACGTTTCGGTTCGGCGAAACTGAGTACCGAAAGCTGAGACGGCAGGCAGTCTTGCGGCACCTTCGTCGTGGTCTGTCATCGATTCAAGGTGGGTGCTGTTCGGTCGTAACCACCTTCGAGCCAACAATACGCCCTTGATCGTCGAGATGAGTTCCAGCAGCAGCGGTTCCCTTCTCATCGTGGACGATGACCCCACCAACCGGTTCATCATGCGCGAATGCCTGAGTGATCAGGGATGTGCCATCGACGAAGCGGAGGATGGCACTTCGGCCTGGCGCCGATTGCTCGAGTCGCCGGATCGATACGATACCGTGCTCCTCGATCGCATGATGCCCGATATGGACGGGCTCGAGATTCTGCGGCGCATGAAGGCGCACCCCGGGTTGAGCGGCGTGCCGGTCATCCTGCAGACGGCCGCAGCGGCTACGGAACAGATCATCGAGGGGCTGCAGGCGGGCGCGTTCTACTATCTCACCAAGCCGTTTTCCCCCGAGATGCTCCAGGCCATCGTTCGCACGGCGATCCGCGATCGCGGCGATCATCGTTCCCTGGTGTCCGAACTCACCCGCATGCGCGACAGCTTCGAGCTGATCGAGCATGCCAAGTTCCGGTTTCGTACGCTCGACGAGGCCCGCAATCTCGCTGCCCTGGCGGCGAGCGGCTTGAAGGATGCCGCCCAGACGGCCATGGGGTTGTCGGAACTCATGATCAACGCGGTCGAGCACGGCAATCTCGGCATCAGCTACGCCGACAAATCGCGGATGCTGCTCGAAGGGCGCTGGTGCGAGGAGATCGAGGACCGGATGCGCGATCCGCGTTATGCGGATCGCTTCGCGACCCTCGGTCTGGAGCGCCGTGCCGAAGAGATCGAATTCACCGTCACCGATATGGGCGAAGGATTCGACTGGCGGGCTTACCTCGATCTGCATCCCAGCCGCATCATGGATCTCCACGGCCGCGGCATCGCCATTGCGCGTCGCGTCTGCTTCGACGATATCCGCTACGAAGGATGCGGCAACATCGTGACCGCGATCAAGCGGCTCTGACGACTGCCATAACTGCTCATTGCGGGCTGATGCCTGCGTCCTTGATCACCTTGGCATAGCGCGTGCCTTCGCTCTTGATGAAGGCAGCGAACTGCTCCGGCGAGGTTGGATGCGGTTCGATGCCGGCGGTAGTGAGGCGATCCTTCAGATCGGCCGAGTCGAGGGCGCGCTTGATGTCGGTGCTCCAGCGACTGACCCATTCCTTGGGCGTCGATGCGCTGGTCAGGATGCCGTACCAGATCGGCACTTCGTAATTGGGCAGACCCGCCTCGGCCGACGTCGGCACGTTGGGCAGCGTGGCCTGGCGTTTGTCTGCCAGTACCGCAAGGGCGCGGGCGCGTCCCGCCTGGATCTGGGCCTGTGCGGCCGGCACGGCCATGATCAGCATGTCGATTTCGCCGCCGAGCATGGCCGTCAACGCGACGCCGGTGCCCTTGTACGGGACGTGGGTCATGCTGACGCCGGTCATCGAGAGCAGCAGCGCGGGCGCGAGGTGGCTGGTCGTGCCTATGCCGCCCGACCCGAAGTTGAGCTTCCCCGGGCTGCGCCTGGCGATCTCGATCAGTTCCTTGAGCGATCTCGCCGGCACCGATGGGTGGACCACGAGGACGTTCTGAATCTGGGCGACCTGCGCGATGGGGGCGAGATCGCGTGCAGGATCGTAGTTGAGCTTCTTGTAGAGCAGCGGACTGATCGCGACCAGCGGCGACGACAGGACGAGCGTGTGCCCGTCGCCCGGCGCGCGTGCGCCGAGCTCCAGACCAAGATTGCCGCCGGCGCCGGGACGGTTGTCGGCGACGACCGGCTGACCGACGAGTTCCGACAGCTTCTGCGCGACGGCTCGACCGAGCATGTCGGTGGGGCCTCCCGGCGGGAAGGGCAGGATGAGCCGCACCTGCTTGCTGACCGTGGGCTGGGCGCAGACCGTTGTCGCGATGGCGAGTACCGCCGCTGCCGTCGACAGGCGCGCGATCCGGCGTAGACCGGTGTGGGACATGGAATCTCCACTCGGTGAGCGCACCGGGTGGTGCCCTGCGCTCGTGCGGTGTGGTGGTGTCGGGCGTCGAGGATAGCAAGCCGTGCGACGAGAGTGAATGGAGCCGTTATCCCTGCGTCGTTCAATGGGGGCGGCGTTGCACCGGCTGCTTGCGGCGGGCCGGAGTCAATCGACCGACGGCGGCAAGGCGCAGACCTGGTCGTAAGCCCAACGCTGTTTCAGGAGCCCGTTGTACTCGTAGATATCCAATGTCTTCTCGTACGCGGCCTGCGTGATTTCGATGTGTGGCGTCCAGCACCCGAGTTGCTGATAGCTCGCAATGCAGTTGGCGAGTACCTGCAGGTCCACCTCGGCGAAGTATGACTTCTCAGCCTTCGCAATCTCGATGGCCGGTGTTTCGGTCATGTAGGCGCGAGTCTTCCGATAGGCGCGCGTGAATGCCTTGGCCATGTCGGTGGCAAGCCACGCTCGCGTCGATGCAAGGCTGGAAAAGCCGCAGGGGCCGATCTGCCTTCCGACTTGCGCGACGATATGACCCGCACCGTCCGCTTCGAGCTTCTGGGGGAACGGGCCCTGTTGCTGCACGTACTCGCCCTCGCCGGCCCTGAACGCCCGATCCATTTCTGCTGCAGAGCCGAAGGACAGCGCCTTGATCTTGCCGAAATCGATGCCGGCCTGGTGGCACGCGTACCTGAACATGTCGAGGGGCTGGCCGCCCTTGAAGAGAACGACTTCGGCGCCCTCGAGCCTGCGCCAGTCGAACGACGGATCCGGTGCGCGCGCGGTGAGAAAGAAGCCGTCCATCTCGTTGACCTGGGCGAAGTGGACCGAAGACGGCGCCTCGCCCCGGTTCAACGGGCCGAAGCCCTGGCTCAGCGCGGACTGGACGACATGCGCTTCGCCGTTTCCGAGTGCATCCAGCGCGCTCGTGCCGGCCGGTGCCACCGACCATTCCGGATCGAGCCCTTCAGCGCGAAGAAATCCGCCCGACATCGTCGAGATGAGCGGCGAGTAGAACGCCGAGAACAGCGTGAACTGGATCCTGATCTTCTCCACTTCGAATTCTCCAAGGCGGTGATGACGATGCACTGAGAGCGAGGGTCATGGTTCGATAATCTTCGCGCCCGGGATCTTGCTCGCCCGTATCGCATCGGCGAGTACCTCGATGGCCTTCTCGCGGGCGAAGCTGCGCCGCCACGCGAGCGCAATGCGCCGCGAAGGCGGCGGATGCTTGAACGGCACCACTTTCAGCAGCGGACTGCGATAGCGCGGTGCGTCTGCGCTCGCCGGCAGCACGGTGATGCCCAGGCCGGAGGCTACCATGTTGCGGATCGTTTCGAGCGAATTGCCCTGCAGCGTTTCGCGGCCTTCCTTGCGCAGTTCGGGGCACGCCTCGACCACCTGGTTGCTGAAGCAGTGACCGCTCGCGAGCATCAGCACCTTTTCGGTCGTGAGTTCCTCGGCCCGGATGCTGGCGCGCTTGGCCCACGCGTGTTCCGTGGGCACGACGACGGTGAACGCTTCGTCGTACAGCGGCAGCGTCGTGACGTTCGGTACGTCGAAGGGCAGGGCGATGATGGCGGCGTCGATTCTGCCGTCGCGCAGCATGACATCGAGTTGCGCAGTGAGACCTTCCATCACCTCCAGCGGCATCTGCGGCGCCTTGCGATGAAGGATGGGAATGAGTTCCGGCAGCAGGTAGGGCGCCACGGTATAGATGGCCCCGAGCTTGAGCTTGCCGGCGAGCTGATCGCGACCCTGCTTGGCGATCTCCGGAATGCGCCCGGCTTCTTCCAGCACGCGTTGCGCCTGCTCGACGATGCGCGCCCCGATGGGCGTCAGCGTGACTTCCTTGCGGGAGCGTTCGAAGAGCTGCACTCCGAGTTCGTCTTCGAGCTTCTGGATCGCGAGCGAGAGGGCGGGCTGAGTCACGAAGCATTTCTCTGCGGCACGACGGAAATTGCGCATCTGCGAGACGGCGACCGCATAGCGAAGTTCGTTGAGGTTCATGGCGGGTTACGCTCGGTCGTCGTTCATTCGGCACCGCGATTCACGACGGCGCGCACAGATGCGCCTCGAGATAGGCGAAGGTGGACTTCGGCGGAATCGGCTGCGGCTTGATGCCGGCCGCTGTGAAGCTGTGTACGGCTGTCGGCGATCCCCCGCCGCGCCGCTCCGAGTAGGCCACCAATCGGCGCACCGTGACTTCCTTGCGGCCGCAGTCGATGGAGGCTTCGATCTCGTTGGATCGCCAGACGTTGGGCACGCCGTTCTCGTCGGGCGCCAGGACGTCCAGCAGATACTTGAAGTGGATTTGACGTCCGCGACGTTGAATGCTGTTTGCATCGACGAAGAGCGGGTCGTGCGACGGTGCGGAGATGGAGAGAAGTTGGCGCGGCCCGGCCGCAGGCGCGGAAGCCGCGGCCGACAAGCCCGCATCGACGATCAGGAGCGACGCCAGTAGTGCTTTGGACAATGACACCATGGGGCGAAGTTTAACGCATCGAGGTAGAAGGCAGCCGCACGCAGCGCTGGGGCATGCCGCATGAGCGATGGTCCGATCGATCGTATCGGGCGCAGCGAGGGCACAATGGAGCGGCGAAGCCGGAAGCAGGTGCGAATCCCAGGCCGAGGCTTGGTCGCTGCGCTTTGCGCATGGTCGACGACCGATGCCAGGGCGCATCCCGTCGGCCCCGGCCTGCCCGACCTCGTCTGGAACTTCGATCCGTGGATCGTCGGCCCCCTCGATCGCATGCGGTGTACTGTACGCAGCGGGAATTGCCGGGCTCTGGCGTCGGGCGCGGTATCTGCGGCATCGCAGCGCTCCACTTCACGCTCGGATGGCTGTTTCTCTGGCTCGCACTGGTATCGCCTAACGGGGATGCTCGGTGCGCTCATGACCTTCTTCAACCGGCTGTGGTACCCCCTGGATGCCGAGCGGCCTTACGCAACGGGCTTGGCACCGCTCGACGATCAACGCCTCGCCAGGCTGATCATTTGGGTGCCAGGCGCCGTGGCCTATCTGGCCACGGCGCTGGCGCTATGCGCCGATGCGATGGCAAGGATGGATGCAGTTACGCCCGCGAATCGCGACGGACAGCCAATGGGGGGCGGGGGCTCAGATGACCGGCCTATGCAAGCCGTCCCTCGCTGCAGGCTGCGGCATTGTCTGCCATCGACGATGGCGACGGGATCGGTCATCGAGCGTTCAACCGTGTGCGGGCGGTTCGGTGGATCGCATGCACGGGCGCGCAGCGATCTGGTCGTACCAGGCCACGAGATTCGGATGCTGCTCGCGCCATGCGAACTCCCGGCAGCGCGCCTCGATGGCAAGCGCAGAGGCGAGCGTCATCTGCGCCATGTTGATCGGTCCTTGCATCCACGGCTGAACGATCTCGCGCTCCCATAGTTCCGCCATGCGTGCCGAGCGTTCGGCCTCGTGGCGCAGAATGGTCGGCGAGCGCTCGTTCCCGGGGCGCCGCAACTCGCGTATCCACACGGCCAGGCCGTCGATCGTGCTGCGCGCGAGCGCTTCGAGTCGCAATGCCTGCCAGCGTGCATCGCCGCTTGGGGGCGGGTCGAAGCGCGGTGTGCCATCGAGATGATCCAGGTAGGCGCAGATCAACGCGGATTCCTCGAACCCCACGCCGTCGTCCCGAACGAGATAAGGCACCCGCCCCGAGGGATTGATCGCGTAGTACGGACTGCCGATCTGACGCGTTTGTGCATTCACGATCTCGACGCGATCCGAGAGATTCTTCTCGATGATCAGCATGCGCACGATGCGGGCGTAGGGGGAGCCCGGGGTGATGTAGAGTTTCATGGATACGGTCTCGATCTGAATTTTTGAAGGCGGATTCGGGTACGGCGACATTTACGCGCTGCGACAAAGTGGCATCGCGACGACTATCGCATGTTACCGGATCGGTACGCCGGCAATTGTTCGCCACGCTGGTGCTCAGGGAACGGTCGCCGCTGCGTATCTTCTGGTGCACCATGAGGGCTCCGCTTGCGGATCGGCGGGCTGCACGGCCGTACTTGTGACGGCGGCAGCACGTAACGACTACCTGCTGCTCTCGGCACGACCTTCGTGCGATACACATGTCGAGCCATTTCCCCAACAGACTCGTCGCGAAGTCCTGGAAACGGCCTGAGGCCCTTGCAAGTACCGACTGCGCTCGACAGCGGGCGTGGTATTCCGGCGGGCGCAAGAAGTGCGCAGGAAAAATGATCCGGTGCTTCGCGGCTGCAGGAGCAACGCGAGGAAGATGCAAACCATGAAATGGGGCGATGCGTCGGTTCCGCGGTTGCCCGCGAAAGACCGGCCTGACGCTTTGGCGTCTCGTACGCGTGACATTGTGGAGTGTTGAGAAAGGAAATTCGCTTGTTGACCATTCGCGATGCCGCGTTATGCGTAATCGGTGCGCTCACGATCACTGCATGTACCGACGAAAAGCCCACGACTGTTCAGCCTTCGCCGCAGATCCAGGAGGAGAGGCGGGCGACCACGGACGTCGGTGCAATTGCGCCCCCGACCCAAAGCGCTTCGTCGGCATCGTCGACGAACGCAGACGCATTGCCCAATTTCAGAATTCTGGTGAAGAATCAGGGGCAGGCCGTCGT
>JBIKKL010000248.1:0-6942 GCA_044360365.1 Burkholderiales bacterium
GATCACCCCCTCGAGCTTCGCCATATCGCCTGTGACGTTGCGCAGGAGCTGGCTCATGCGATCCTGAAACTGCAGATCGACGATGAGCATGGCGATGTCTTCGCGCACGCCGCTGCCTTCGGAGCGAAGTTGCTCGGCCGCCTCCACGATGCCCTGCGCAGCGGCCTGAAAACGGTTCACCACGGCGCTGATCGATGCTTCGGCGTCTTTCACGGTCCGCCCATCCGCGTCGACCTGCATGCGCGCCATGTGCACCGTGCGTTCGACGGCCGTCCCTGCAGATTCGACGCGCGACGATATCCTGTGCGCCGTCTCCTTCGATTGCGCGGAAAGTCGGCGCACCTCGTCTGCAACCACCGCAAAACCACGACCGGCCTCTCCTGCACGGGCCGCCTCGATCGCCGCATTGAGCGCGAGCAGATTGGTCTGCTCTGCGATTTCGGTTACATCGGAGACCATGCCGCGCAGATCGGCGGCGAGCGTTGCAAGCCCTGCAAGCTCTTTCATCGTTCTCTGCTTGTCGGCGGCCATCCCCTGCAAACCCAGCACGATGCTGTTGAGTTCCGTGCGGCTCGAATCGAGGATCCCGATGAGCCCACTGTGGCGGCCGCCCTGTGCAAGCGTTCCAGCGGTGGCATCCGACGACTGGACCGCGCGCTCGAGCCTATCGATGATGTTGCCGAAGCTTCGGGAGAGCCCTTCTATGGCCGACTCGGCTTGAGCCCGTGCGGACTCGATGTGCCTGCTCCAGATCGGCAGCACTTCATGCGCCAGGCGCTCGACGCTGGACGGCTCCGGCACGGCGCATTGCATCCTGGCGATCGTCGCCCGTTCTGCCTCGAGGGCCGCGCTGAGTTCGCTGACTACGCGATGCATCCGCCATGACAACGCCAGGAGCGTCGTCGCAGCCAATCCGGCAGCCAACCAGGCCGCCCACCCTTCGCCTAACACAGGGACGACCAGCGCAGCCGCCAGACCGGTACCGCCGACGGCCCATGCAAAAGACGATTCGCGCGTAGTCGATCTTGCCTCGGCATGCCTGGTCTCGATTTTCATCAACAGTCTGCACACTTTCGTATTGGAAAGAACCTGCCACCTGAGCCCCCGCGGCGGCGCGTATGACTTCGGGATCATGCTCCCGGAAGCTCCGCGCGCTCCGTGTGACATTCAAGAACATTTGCGGCCTTCAAGACCGGGGCGAGATCAGGATTTTCGGAAGAGACATCAGGTGTTTCCCTTACATCTCGACAACCTGTATGAGATTGGGTGTGCGTGCCTACGCAGAAAGACGACACGGCCACCCCGCCCGTCCCCCCCCCGGTCCGGCATACCGCCGAACCGCGTCGGCGCGTAGTCACTCTCGCCGAAGAGGGGCACCCAAGCAGCACGGCCGCGCGATTGCGCGGCCGTGCTGCAACACCGTTCGTTGCACCGAGACGGCTACATCATCGGTGCAACCCGGAGAACTGCGTTCCCTCAGAACTCGGCCCATTCATCGTCGGTCCCGCTTTTCGGCGCCGACAACGAAGGTTTTGGCGGCGAACGATCTGCGGCCTGCGCCGCCCTTGCGGCTGGCAACCGGGTAACGTTCCGCGCCCGATTGGGACCGCGCCTTTCGACGAACGTGATTCCCGCAGGGCCGGAGGACGCGCCCGCCGACATCGATTCCAGGTTGAACTTCGCGACCGCATCGAGCAACGCGCTCGATTGCTCCTGCAGCGACTCCGCAGCGGCCGCGGCCTGCTCGACCAAGGCCGCGTTCTGCTGCGTGGTCTCGTCCATCTGGGTGACGGCCATGTTCACCTGTTCGATGCCGGAACTCTGCTCCTGCGATGCGACGGTAATCTCGGCGACGATGTCGGTCACCCGCTTGATCGAGTCGACCACCTCGTTCATCGTGACCCCCGCCTGATCGACGAGCTTGCTGCCCGAATTCACCTTCTCGACCGAATCGGAGATCAATGTCTTGATCTCCTTGGCGGCCGCGGCACTGCGCTGAGCCAGATTGCGGACCTCGGTCGCGACGACCGCGAAACCCCGCCCCTGCTCTCCGGCACGAGCGGCCTCGACCGCGGCATTCAGCGCGAGGATGTTCGTCTGGAAGGCAATGCCGTCGATCACGGCGATGATGTCGACGATCTTCTTGCTCGACTCGTCGATCGAACCCATGGTGGCCACGACCTGGGCGACCACGTCACCCCCCTTGACTGCAACGTCGGCCGCGCCGATCGCGAGCTGATTGGCCTGCCGGGCGTTGTCGGCGTTCTGCTTCACCGTCGACGTGAGCTCCTCCATGCTGGAGGCGGTCTCTTCGAGCGAGGAGGCCTGCTCTTCGGTGCGTCCGGAGAGATCTGCGTTTCCCTGTGCGATTTCCTTGGAGGCCGTCGTGATCGATTCCGTCGCCTCGCGGATCTGCGACACGATGTCCGATAGACTTTGGGCCGTCCGATTCGCATCGTCCTTCAGCTTGCCGAACGTCCCGTTGAGGTCGGCCGTGATCCGACGGGTTAGGTCACCATCGGCCATGGCCGAAAGTGCCTTGGCGACTTCGTCCAGACCCGATTCGGCGACCTGCATGAGGCCATTCAGGCTCTCCACCATCCTGCGAAAATCGTGCTGGTACTTTTCGGGCTCCCCGCGAACACCGAATTCGCCACGCCTTGCCGCATCAACCAAGGTTTGAACTTCCTCGTTGATCGACTGCAAGCTCATCCGAACCGCATCCATCGCGTTGGTGATCTGAGCCTTCTTGCCGGGAAGGCGATCCATCTGCACCGTCAAATCGCCGCTCGCGTAGGCCTTGACGACCTCCACGACCCGCATTTTGACGGCGATATGCGACTGAACCAGCGTATTCACCGACGTAGCCATGTCTCGGTAGGCCCCCGAGAAGCTCTCTGCCGGCATCGTTGCATCGATCTCGCCCGCGTCATGCTGCGCAGCCATCGCAGCCTGCGCCGCTGCAAAGCGCTTCAGCGCTTTCTGCATGGCATCCATGGCTGCCATGATGCTCGTGGAATCGCCGGCCTTGAGATCGATTCGGCTGTCGAGATCGCCGCTCGCCACAGCCTGGGCCACACGCGCCGCATCCTCGGGCTCCCCCCCCATCTGGGCGAGTACCTTGCGGGTCGTCATGACTGCAACGACGACGGCTGCCATCAGGGACAGAACGAACAACGCAATGACGATCCCGACGTTCGATGCGATGACCTCGCTTGCGTTCTTCTCGGTCGCCTCGTTGAGCTTGTTCGCAAGCGTAACCGTCTTGTCGATGGCTGCCCGATGCTGCGCATAGAGCGCTCCCAGCTCCACGACCGCCTTCTGCACTTCGTCATTCTTCCCTGCGAGGAGCGCTGGAAAGTAGCTTTTCTGGGCCAAGTCATAGAAGCGAAGCGCGGGCTGATACGACGCATCGAGCAGCTGCGCCGCCACATCGGCATCCAACCCCGCCGTCTTCCAGAACTCATGACGGGTCATGTAGTCCTTGCGCAGCTCCTCGATCCGTTTGGAATACTGCTCGGTCTCCGCAGCATTCTTCGACGTACTCGCCTGAAGCACCACGAGGTACGACTCGATGATGTACTCCGGCGGCGGAAGGATGTCGGCCACGAGGTCCTTGCCGAGCACGATCTTCTGATAGAGCGGGCCATTGACCTTGACTTCCTGCAGCGTCTTGCCGCCCCATGCAGCAACCAGAACGAAACCGAGGACGAATGTCGCGAGTAGGATAGTGAAGCGATGAGCGAGTTTCAGACTGCTCGCGCTTTGGGCACGCGATGATGCCGACATCAAATGTCTCCTGGGTAGATTTCCATCGATCTGCGGATACGGGTTGCGAATGCACCGAAGTTCCACGGTGCCCCCCATTGCCGATCGAGAGAGCCGCGCAGTTGGACGCACTTCGACCTCGGGCAGCGACATGCCCGTGGCTTTCCTGGGTTACGAACGGAATGCGATCAACTTGAGCACTACGGTTCTCTCGGCAGCAATCAATGCTTATCGAACCGCCTAGAATTCCGCCCATTCGTCATTCGTTCCGGTGCGCACAGCGGGCGGTTTCTGATCGACTGCGGCCTTGCTCCGTGATGGCAACGCAGCACGGGTCGGGAGGGTACGCACCGAACTGCTGCGAGGCGCTTGCACGGGGGGCTCCAGTCGAGGCTGCACCCCGGCATCGGACGCGCCGAGTCGGAATCGGGCAACAGCGTCGAGCAAAGAGTCCGCCTGATCCCGCAGCGACTCTGCAGCAGCGGCAGCCTGCTCGACCAGTGCCGCATTCTGCTGCGTCGATTCATCCATTTGCGCGACGGCTTCGTTGACCTGCCCGATGCCGGCACTTTGTTCCTGGGATGCCTGGGCGATCTCGCCGACGATATCGCTCACGCGCTTGATGCCGTCGACCACACGCGACATCGTTTCGCCGGCCTGATCGACCAATCGGGTACCGACGTCCACCTTTTCAACCGAAGCGCCGATGAGGGACTTGATCTCCTTGGCCGCGACAGCGCTTCGTTGAGCGAGATTTCTGACTTCCGTGGCCACGACCGCAAACCCGCGTCCCTGCTCTCCAGCACGGGCAGCTTCCACGGCTGCATTGAGCGCAAGGATGTTCGTCTGAAAGGCGATGCCGTCGATGACCGCGATGATGTCGACGATCTTGCGGCTCGACTCGTTGATCGATCCCATCGTTGCGATGACCTGATTGACGACCTCGCCCCCCGTGACCGCCACATGCGCTGCATCGACCGCGAGCTTGTTCGCTTCCCGCGCGCTTTCCGCGTTCTGCTTCACGGTGGACGTCAGCTCCTCCATGCTGGAAGCCGTCTCCTCGAGCGACCCCGCTTGCTGTTCCGTGCGACCCGACAGATCTGCGTTGCCCTGGGCGATCTCCTTCGATGCGGTCGTAATCGACACTGTCGACTGCCGGATTCGACCGACGATCTCGGCCAGGGACTGCACCGTGCGGTTGGCATCGTCCTTGAGTTCGCCGAACGTGCCCTGATACTGCGCATCGATGCGCTGCGTCAGGTCCCCCTCGGCAAGTGCGGTAAGCACGCGACCGACGTCGCTCAAGCCAGCTTGTGCCGTCTGCATCAGCGTATTGAGGCCTTCGACCATGTCCTTGAAACGATGCGAGTACGCTTGCGAATTGCCACGGGCCGAGAAATCCCCCCGTGCTGCTGCAGTCACGAGGTTCTGAATCTCCTCGTTGATCGACAGCAGGTTGCGCTTGACCGCAGACATGGCTTCGTTGATCTGGGCACGTTTGCCAGGTAGTGCCTCCATGTCCGTCGAGAAATCACCGCCTGCGTACGATCGCATCAGCTCGACGACCCGCATCACGACCGCAACGTGCTCGCGGGTGATGGCATTGATCGATTCGGCCATGTCTCGATACGCGCCCTCGAAACGGGACACATCCATCGCGTGATCGGTGAATCCGGCCGCATGCTGTCCCGCGAGCTGCTTCTCTTCGGTCACGAACGCCTCGAGGCTGGTCTGCATCTGGCTCATCGCAGCGGCGATGCTGGTCGTATCCCCCGGCAGCACGGCAATCTGCTGACTCAGGTCGCCGTGAGCCAAGCGGCGGGCAGCAGCGGCCACCTCATCCGGCTCGCCTCCGAGCCGCGTTCGCAGCGTCCGAACGGCGTACCAGCCGAGCAGCACGCAGATCGATAGACCGAGCGCGAGCCCGCCCACAATCCACCAACTCGCGGCTGACGCCACTGTCTGACTCTCTTCGACCAGCTTGCGTGCCGAAGCGAGATGCGCAGTCGCATAGGTGTCGATACGCTTCGACAGATCTTCGCGCGAACGGTCGAGTACGTCATAAGTCGCGATCTCGGTAGCACCCTGCGAGCCGAGGTGCGGCAGCACGAGGGCCGTCCATTTGTCCAAAGCAGCGCGGACTTCCCCAAGTTCCGTTCCCTTGTCTTCCTTCGCCATCTCGTCCAGCAGGGCACGCAGACGGTCGAGCTTCGGACGCACTCGGGCGCCCAGCTCATCGCCGGATTCAAATTGGGTGAACTCCATGGCCCGGCGAATCTCGATGTCGGCGCTTCGATACTCGTCCCAGAGATCGCGGGACTTGGTGGCGAGCGAAGCACCCGAGGCGATTCTCAGCGATGCATCGCTGACCTGGTGAATCTGACGTAGCGACTGAATCCCCTGAAAGGCCATCAGACCGAACAGGACCGCGAACACGCAAAGGCATTGCTTGTAGAAACTCATGGCGCGCTCCTCAGCGGGCGGGAAGGTTGGGCATGGCGACCGCTGCGCCGGCACTGCTCAGACTACGCATGAACGCCACGAGATCCTTCATCTCGTCGGGGGTCATCGGGAACGGCTTCATCAACGCGGACCGCGTACGCCGATCGATGCCTCCGGAGGCATAGTGCGCCATGACAGCTTCCAGCGTCTCCAGGCTGCCGTCATGCATGTACGGCGCCCGGGCCGCAATCTCGCGCAGCCCCGGCGTACGCTTGCCCAGCATGTCCTCCTTTTTCCCCGTTATGCTGCCGCGCCCGGGATCGTTGGACGCGAGCCCGATGTCGTGGAAACGGTCGTCCGTAAAGTTCCAGCCGTTGTGACAGGCCGAGCATTTCGCCTTGCCATTGAAGAGCGCGAAGCCCCGAACGGCGGATTCGGGCATTGCTTAGGTATCACCGCGCACCCAACGGTCGAATGGCGTGTCGCCCGTGACGATGGTGCGCTCGAACGTGCCTATCGCCTTGAGGAGGGTCCCCTCGGTCAGGCCTTCCTTCGGGAACGCGCGCGAGAAGGCCTGCCTGTAGCCCTCGATTGCCGATAGACGCTTCACCGCGACGGGCATCGGCAAGTCCATCTCGACCGGCGCCTCGATCGGTCCGCGGGCCTGCGCCTCGAGCGAATCCGCGCGTCCATCCCAAAAGAAACTCGCGCCCCACGCATGATTGATCGTCG
>JBIKKL010000270.1:0-6530 GCA_044360365.1 Burkholderiales bacterium
TGCCCGTTGCGTCCAGGCGATGATCGCCCCGCGCCCCCTCCCTCTTCGGGATGACCAATGCAGACACCAGCCTTCCCGCCCAAGCGCGCCGGTACCGGCGCATATCAACTATCGCACGATGATGTTCTTGAACTGCCAGGGATCGTCCAGATCAATGTCTTCTGGAAACAGGCCTTGCCGCCGGTTGTCCAGCGGAGTCCAGTCGGTGTAGGCGCCGACCAACCCGCCGAGATAGGGATCCTGGATCGACAGGATGCGATCGTGATCGAGTTCGTCCGCGTCGACGATTCCCCGGCGCGGATTCTCCATGGCCCAGATCATGCCGGCGAGTACCGCTGACGTGACCTGAAGCCCAGTCGCATTCTGATAGGGCGCGACGGCACGCGCCTGATGGATGCTCAACTGACTGCCGTACCAGAACGCGTTCCTTCGATGGCCATAAAGTAGCACGCCGAGTTCGTCGACACCGTCGACGATCTCGTCATTCATCAACCGCACGCGCGATTGCCGAACCATGTTGCGCCCCTGCAGCTCGTGCAAGCTCAAGATGGCGTCGTCGCACGGGTGATAGGCATAGTGAACGGTCGGCCGATAAAGCGCAACGCCGTCCTTCTCCACCGTCAGGTAGTCAGCGATAGAGATCGCCTCGTTGTGCGTGATCAAATAACCCTGGATCGGTCCGCTCTTCGGCGTCCAGCTGCGCACTCGAGTCCCAGCCCCGGGCCGCGTAAGATAGATCGCCGCACGGCATCCGCTCTCGTGAAAGATCGCCTCCGGCGGGACATGCTTCTCGTGCGTACCCCAGCCAAGCTCGGCCGGCTGCAATCCTTCGCTGAGAAAGCCTTCGATCGACCAGGTATTGACGAACTCGTCCGCCTGCTTCGGTACGTCCGCCCACTGGGTATCGCGCTCGGCGATATGCATCCCGCGTACGCCCATCTCCATGGCCAAGCTCGCCCACCCTTCTCGCGTCGTAGGCGCAACCGTATGGCCCATATCCGCCGCAAGACGCACCAACGCACGTTTGAAGAGGTGGCTGACCATGCCGGGGTTTGCACCATGCGCCACGACCGCGGTGGGTCCATCGCCGCGAATCGCACGCACTTCCTCGCGCAAGGCATAGTTCGTTCGCTGAGCAATCGGTACGCCCGCATCGACATAGCCGCCGGACCAGGGTTCGATGCACGTGTCGATGTACAGGGCGTCGAGTTCGCGACAAAGACCGATCAGGGCCACTGACGACACTTCAACCGAGAGGTTTACAACAAACCCGCCAGCAATGAGTGGCGTGAGCACACTGCGGTAGTTGTCCGGGCGCAGTGCGACCTTCTCGAAGCGCACCCCTTCGAGCTCGGCCAGTCGCCGGCAGGAGTCGTCCGGCGAGATCACCACCATCTTTGCCCGGGGTGCGCGAATGTGGCGCAAGATCAGCGGCAGTGCACCTTTGCCGATCGAACCGAACCCGATGATGACGATGGGGTTCGGGAAATCGACATGCTCGGGGAAAATTCTCACCGGGAACTGGCCTCGTTGTAAATCGCGAACCGAAGTCGGTGCGCGCGACCGCTGGAAAACCGAAACGAAGACTCTCGTGCGGCCGAAAGCGCCAAGGCTCCGTCGACTCCAAACGACCCGACCGTACCGATTCTACTCTACAGACCAACACATCGCGGCGGGGGGGTACGCAAGTACGCAGGAACAGCCAGTAACGTTGGAGGATCGCCCGTCACCGGGATCAACCCATGACTGGAGATCAGCTCCGTGGGGTTGCGTTCGCTGACGGATGGAAAGCAGGCGGTATAGCACCACGACGAGGGCACCTAGGATCCGCCGCCAAATCGCCGGGCTACTCGGAGGATTCCGGGACCTAGACCGATCTGGGTCGACAGGGCCGATGACAAGAGGCGGGCGCGACGCGCTCGTGCGTAGTTAGCGACGACTACCGGTGCGAACAGCGACTCGGTCCCCCTGGCCTCGCTGACGAACGTAGGGCTCGGTGCAGCAAGAGCCAGCGCTTATCGAGCACGTGACGCATCTAGCCAGGTTAAGCGGAAATGAGATGCCGGTTTCCCGCACCCGGGAAGGTCCGAAGCGACTTCTCGATATGGGCCGCATACCCGATCGTCTTCACTGAGGTGACGACGTGCCAGTCGGCCCGGCACTCGTAAGGCGTAGCCGTGACGACCATGAATCCGCGACTGGCGGTTTCTGCATAGACCAACGGCCCAATGAGTTCCATGAAAGTATCGGCAAGCAGGCTCGGAGGGATCGTAGGGAAGAACTCTTCGAAGCCAGGAGAAGACACCGAATGCGTTGCGAACTCCACGCCAACCTCGTTGCCGCCAATGTCCTTTAGATCGCTCGCCCATGCGTTATGCGTGTCGCCCGCCAGCACGACGAGATTCTTCTGCAACGCCCGAGCGGTGCCGAGAACTGTCTCACGCGCAACAAAATAGCCGTCCCACGCATCGAGGTTGTAGGGTATCGAGGGCGACATCAGCGCCGTCTCTTGTGCCGTGAGGGGCGCACCGCTTTTCAGCTTGGCGACGATAGGTCCATACTGGGGCAACAGCGCCGGATTGAGCAGGAGCGGCGCGGGGATGTTCATCCGCCCCATCAATACCTGCTGCCCGAGTACTGTCCAAACTCCACTGCCGCCCTGAAGCCGCTGCTGCAGCCATTGGGCCTGCTCCGCCCCGAGCAACTGCCGCGTTGGGTTGGTGAGATCTTGCGTGAAACGTGCGGCGTCGAACCCCGATGCGCCGACATAGTTGGCATAGTCGAGTTGCAGGGCGCGACCGACGATGCGAGTGTCGAGCATGTGCAGGTCGAGCAGATTCCCGAACCGAAACGAGCGATAGATTCGATCGAGTCGCTGCGGATCCGGCGTGCGGATAGGCATCCATTCGTAATAAGCCCGCATGGCTGCGGTGCGCCGGGCGACGAAGTCGCCTTCAGTCGCCGGATCGTGGTTCTCCGCACCCAGACGCCACGTATCGTTCGCGATCTCGTGATCGTCCCATACGCAGATAAACGGAATTGCAGCATGCGCCGCCTGAAGGTCCGCATCCGAACGGTACTGCGCATAACGGCGACGATAGTCCGTCAGCGTGAACAACTCGGTCGAGGGATCCGACACTCGCCCCAGACTGCCAGCATCCTCGGAGGCATACCCGTCGCTGGGATATTCGTAGATGTAGTCTCCCAAGTGGACAGCTACGTCGATATCACCCAGCCTCGCCGCTTCGGCATACGCATGAAAGTAGCCTGCCGGATAGTTGGAACAGGAGAACACCGCCAGGCGCACGCTCGATACCGCCCCCACGGGCAACGTTCGGGTGCGCCCGACGGGTGAGGTTGCGCCCGCCGCAACGAAGCGAAAGTACAGCACCGCGTTGCTCGGCAAGCCGAGAACGTCCACCTTGACGGTGTGATCTCGTTCGGCAAGTGCAAGAGCTCGTCCCCGACGGACCATGCGCGTAAATGCAGGGTCAAGCGCCACATCCCAAAGCACCGGCACCGACGCACCAAGGCCAGGCTGCAGTCGAGTCCAGATGATTACCCGGTCCGCAAGCGGATCTCCGCTGGCGATGCCGTGGGAGAACACGTGGGAAGTCGTACTGGCAGCAAGTTCGATGGACCGCGTCATCGTGGCAACGGCGATTGCGCCAGCGCCAACGCCGCGAATGAAATCACGTCGCTTCAAGGATCGGGGAGAGGTCATGGTGTCGGCGTCCATTGTCGGAACAGGCGCCTGGCATACTAATGAACGACCATGACAAGCAGTCACCCACTTCGGGCGAACCAGATGGTCTGATCGGCCCATGCCAAAGAACTACGATCGAGCGCAATGCAAGTGTCACGGTCGACGCCTAAGATGGGCTCCTCCCTTCGCCGAACCGAGGTCGACTCATGAAGCGCCTACTTGCAGGATTCGCCGTTGCTCTGTCGCTCGCGACATCAGGCGCAAATGCGATCAGCACTCCGACCGTTGCAGACAACGGCAACGTCGTCGATACGCTCTTCTCGACCCCGGGCCTTCTCGCCATCGATGTCAGGTTCCTGTCGACTGCGCCCGTGGCCGCCACCTTCACGCTCGATGCTGCCGACGTCGGCAGCTCGATCGGCTTCAACTCGATCCTCAGTGAGATTTCGGGCGGCGGGTTTCAGGCCCTGTCGCTGAGTCTGAGCACCGGAGCCACGTTCACGCTGGGCACCATTGCAGCGATCGACGGCAGCACTCCGCTCGCGCTTCTCGACCCCGCCGGTGCTCGTGCAGTAGTGACCCCACTTGCCGGGCTCGACGAAATCTACTTGGGCGATCCGTTCGTAGGCGGAGGAACCGACTGGGCGATCCGGTTCACTCAGTTGAACGCAGGCGACCCGGTGACGCTGACGATCACACCGGTGCCCGAGCCATCCGCGCTCATCCTGCTCGTATGCGGGCTGGGCATCCTGAGCGTTGCCCGCCGCCTCGCTTGAGCCAACAACGGTCGAATGCCGAACCACCCTCGCAACGAGGCATCCACACGTCGACGCGAGCCCCACAACGGGGTAAACGTCCAGTCGATCTGCAAAGTGGACTGTTAGCTGGCGGCGCGCAACTCATGAGTTGCCGCTAGCGCCCCTCCTCCGGTCTCTGGGGCTCTGCCTACACCGTCGGCCTGGCTGGCGACGTGCATCCCGCTTCCCTTGTGTTTTGCGATGCGCTTGGCATCAGCGGCGGCGCTTGCCACCTGTTCTGGACGTTCAAACTCCTCACCATCGACTACAACCGCTCCAACCACCACAGTGATCAGTGGGAAAGAACAGGGATTGCCTGACCTGTCCTCGGACAATATTTGACCCGCGGTCCGATCGCTATCGTCGTAGAGGGAGGACGCTCGATTGTTGAACTCGACGAGGATGCGCTCGCAGATTGCTCGCCAGTTCTCGCTCTGAAAGATGACCACGAAGTCGTCTCCCCCCACATGTCCGACAAAATCCAGTTGTCTGTCGGTATGCGTGACAAGAGTCCCGGCCAGCAGACGAATCATTTCGTCGCCGCGCCAATAGCCATAGACATCGTTAAAGGGCTTGAAATTTCGAAGATCGAAATAGCAGACCGCGAAGCGGGAGTCGCGCCCGAGCAACCGGGCGATATGGGCGCTGATTGGTATGTTTCCCGGCAGGGAGGTAAGCGGATTCGCATGCCGGGCGGCCTCCACGCGATACTCCGTCAGGGCACGGATGAATCGCTCTCCCGTCGCCAGCCCGAGATACTCGCCCCTGTCGTTCAACACGAAGCCATCGGTGAGATACCGCTGGTCCGCGCCCTTGACCAGCTCGAACATCTCGTGCAGCGGCGTCGCTCGATCCACGATCGAAGGTGACGTGTTCATCAGTATGGTGCAGGACTTGCGCCCGAAAAGCTCTCGGTAGAAGGGTCGGCCGATTGCGTTGATGAACGAAACTCGGTTGAGCGATCCGATGGGCCGCCCGGCATCCACCACGGCAATCGCGTGAGGCGCGGATGGATCGCAGTTGAAGCGCTCCTCAACCTCGGCGCAACAGGTTTCGGGACCGACGGGCTCCACTTTGATGAGCAGCGATTCGATCGTCGCGGCACTCTTTGACGCCTCGCGGATCTCCGGCAATACCGCCACCTTTCTGGAATGAAGCGCTTCCATGATCGACGCAGGAATCTTCCCCGACGGCATCGCCTGAGGGCGGCCAAGAAGATAGCCTTGACCGAATCCGATCCCCAAGTCGCGCAACACTCTTAGATCTTCGTGCTCTTCGATCCCTTCTGCAATCAGTGCTCCTCCGAAACGCTCGGAGACGAAGAGGTAGACACGCATGATGTCGAGATGGCGGTTGCTTGCGTGGATTCCCTGGACGAAATGCTTGTCAACCTTCACGTAGTCGGGCTCGAGTTCCGTCCAGCTACGCAAACTGGAATTGTCCATCTCCGAAGTCATCCAATGCAAGCTTCACCCCTGCCTCTCGCAATGGCAAAAGTGCCGCTGCGAGTTCGGCGTTGCTCCGGACGCGGGTATGTTCGGTAAGCTCGATAGTGATCTGGCTCGGCCGCAATCCGAATCGGCGTGAGAACAGTGCCATATCCCCAAGGTCTTTGGCTGGGAGCGCCAACAGTGCCTCTGCGCTCAAGTTGACGAAGAGCTGTCCATTGGCGCCAGACCGCACGAACTCGCAGACTGCAGCTCGGTAACAATACAACTCGAGATCGAGAGAGCAGCCTTCTTCCTTGGCAACCGAGAACAGACGGTCTGGGCGTTCGACTTCGCTGCCCGAGGGTCCTCGAATGAGGCTCTCGTACCCCATGATCGTCGCCTCGGCAAGCGAGGCGATTGGCTGAAAGTTCGGCTGCAGCGCACCACAATCCATCAGTGCCCGCACTGAGGTCGGAGATCGCCCCAAATCTCTATCTGCCAGCATTCACCCCTCCCTTTGAGTCGGCGCCGATCGACGTGCTGGTTGATCCGCGTCCAACTCAGTGACTACGCACAGCTCACAATTGCTATGTCATG